>NZ_NPKW01000999.1:0-1088 GCF_002265885.1 Vibrio sp. 03_296 | reverse complement strand
ATCCACTAATCGGGGATCGAAATGTTTGCCTTTTTGCGCTTCGATTTCTTGGCGAATTTGTTCGTCAGACCATGGTTCTTTGTAGCTGCGTTTTGCCCCTAACGCATCAAACACATCCGCCAAGCCCGTAATTCGGCCACTGATCGGGATCGACTCTCCTTTCAGCCCCATCGGATACCCTGACCGTCCCACTTTTCGTGATGTGTCCCAGCGACTTTCTTTCGCAATGGCGAAGGAGGCGTCGTTTGGATTTAGCTCAAGATGTTGACGCCATATTCGACGTCGCTTTTTCATGATTTCCCACTCTTGCGCATCCAGCTTACCGGGCTTGTGAAGAATGCTGTCAGGATCGCCACTTGCCACATCATGCAACTGGTCGAGGCGTTGCTTGATCAAATTGACTTCGAAATCACTGAGTCCGTACAACTGCGCCAGTTTCTCTGAAATCAACGAAACGCGTTGTACGTGCGCACCGGTTTCTTTACTGCGCGCTTCCTACCGCATTGGCAAGGTTGTAGACCAGTTCCTTGGAGGTCTCTCGGACATCAAGCAACAAATTCAAGATTTTCAAAGGTGAGCCCAATATTTTGCATATAGATTTCAAGCAGTTGTCGATCTAACTCAGACACTGCTTGTTGAGATTCACATAGAGTAAATTGTCCACGCCCTGTTCATCGTGGCTATACAACACAAACGCATCGCCAAAGTGTGTGGTTTGACGGCTCTCCAACACTTGTTGACAGCGTTCTGCCACCAACTCTGGCAGTTTTTCAAACGCACACTCTGAGTAGAGATCAACATAAGAACCCGTCGCTGCCAGCGTCATGGCTCGGCAAACCTCGCCATTAGGGTCGGGTTTAACAATGCAATAAAAAGCGGATTTTTCTAACTTGAGTAATGAAGTGAGCTGTTCTAGCACGGCTGAAGCGTAGTTCTGCAGAGAGGTGGTATTTTGCACATAAGCAGAAGATTGAATCACCTTACTCAAGCCCTCTTTTTGTTCTTCAATCAAACAAAGGTCGCGATAGGCACGCAACATGGAATAGAGAACCGTTTCAATTTTGCGTGGTGTAGCTCGGTTTTCTCTT
>NZ_NPKW01000998.1:0-1038 GCF_002265885.1 Vibrio sp. 03_296 | reverse complement strand
GCCGTCTCGCGCAGCTTGGGTGATGTCATTAAACTTCAAGCCAAGTTGACTGACCGGTTGATTCAGGCAACTTGGTGTCAGAGTGGGTAAACACATTAGCCTTGCTGGTTTGGCAAGTAAACATATAACCTTCACCGGGTAAGATTACCTTAGCCATACTGTTGAGAATGTCGGTCAGATTTCGACATCCGCCCCCAACACCACTTGCTGGCCATGCAACGAAAGAGCTTTACCCAATGAGACCACGTTTGCCCCGGTCGCCGCGGCGACAGTTGGGTTATCCATAAAGACTTTAGCTGGATTCGCCATGGCGTTTTTATACCAACCCCATTGGCGAGGATCATCGTTCCCCGGCGGTAAAACCACACCATTCGCGTTGTCTTGAGCACCATCTGGGTAGGCGAGAAAGACATTGTCAAAACTGGCCGAATCTTTCACCTGTTTTAAATGAGTCACAATGGACTGTTTGTCGACTTCAGAGGATAGCGCCGTTAACGCTCGCTCTTTTGAAAGTAACCAGTCCGTAACATATTGATTGTATGATGCGGTGGTACTGGTCAGGCGCTGTTGCACCTCGACTTCCAACCGATTTAGCGAAGCGTTAATAGACTAGCAGCTTCAACCAAAAGTCCCCCGACAATAATGGCAGCGCTCGCTAGAAACTAGCGAGTTTGTTTTTTAAAGAAAGTTTTCTAAGCATTGTAATCCTGCTCTTTTGTTATTGATTTAGCTCAACACCTGTCACCGCCCTCACACAAAAGTGCTTGGGCATCCTCGATGCCAGTGTTCCCGCACATTATAAATTCGAAGCTAAAAATAAATCATGACCAAGCTCTTAACTTTCAACATCCAACGTTCAGTATCTAATCACTAAAACCGTGAATTTTTCCTGAGGACTTAAGAGAGTTAAAACATACCAAAATAGCGAAATCACAATCAAAACCTATTTCGCTTTTCATTGAATAAAACAAACTTATTTTAGAGCAATAATTCTAAAATGAATTTCTGCATTAAATAATTTAGTGATGTCAAATATGA
>NZ_NPKW01000997.1:0-525 GCF_002265885.1 Vibrio sp. 03_296 | reverse complement strand
CATCTGCGTAAACCCGCCCCGTTTGCCTTGATACGCTTCTGGTACATGGGTGAAGTTGTGCATACGTGTGGTATTAAACCAAGTAAAGAATGGTTTATCCGCTTTCACTTGTTTCTCGATAAACTGTTCTGTCGCTTCGAGGAATTCGTCATCCACCGTTTCCATGCGCTTACGCGTCAGTGGCCCTGTGTCTTCGATCTTTCCATCTGCATAGGAGTGAATCACACCACGCGGGCCAAATTTTTTCTTGAACTCAGGATTTTTCGGGTAGTCGACATTTTCAGGTTCTTCTTCTGCATTCAAGTGGTACAAGTTGCCAAAGAACTCATCAAACCCGTGATTGGTTGGCAGATGTTCATCGCGTACTAGTGTTTTACCAAACTGGCCTGTCGCATAACCAAGTTGTTTGAGCATAGTGGCGATGGTTGGATCTTTTTCTGAGATACCTTGAGGCGCGCCTGGTAAACCCACTTTAGATAGCCCAGTTCGCTTAGGCATTTGACCGGTGATAAACGCAGAACGACC
>NZ_NPKW01000996.1:0-824 GCF_002265885.1 Vibrio sp. 03_296 | reverse complement strand
TTACAAATTAACCAAGTTAAGACGTCAGCCAGATGGTTGCGTTTTTGCGTTTGAGCCTTTTGGAAAATACCGAACTCACCTCTCGATAAAAATGAGCTATTTCGGGATCTTATCGACACTTTTTTCGTTAGAGATCGCTATGCTAAAGATAACGCATTGCGCAAAAGGGTGAGGCTATGAAATACAAACATATCTTGGTTGCCTTGGAGATTTCAGACGACAGTACCGTGCTGATTGACCGAGCCGTTGAAATGGCGAGCTACTTTGATTCAGAGATTTCCTTATCCACATCGATGGGACTCATGGGGAGATTTATCGTGAACTCATCGACTTAAATGTCGAATCCGACGCAAAGGCCGCTCACAGAACATTCAATGGAGTGTTTAAGAAGCTTTAGCGATTATATGGAATATCCATTGAACACTTTTTGTCGGGACTGGCGATCTAGGCGACAAACTTGAAGTCACCATCAAAGAGCACGAAGTTGATCTACTTATCTGCGGTCATCACCATAACTTCTGGAGCAAGATCATCTCGTATTCAAGAACGTTGGTGAACAAATCTCCCGTCGATATTTTGGTGGTGCCAATCTACGATTAGCCAAGCCATGATCCTAAGAGCCGCCTGCAAACAGGCGGCTTTTTTGTTGTGGTGAGTGGCTAGCAAAGCATCACCAGTCGAAAATCGATTTTTGTATTCTCACCGAGTGTGACTTGTGCGGCATTTCTGCTCGATGAACAAGAAAAGAGAAAACGAGGCAAGGGTAGACACTTGGGTTTGCTTTGGCATAAAGGCGTATGGAAATAAGTAGTAGATATAGAGAT
>NZ_NPKW01000995.1:0-976 GCF_002265885.1 Vibrio sp. 03_296 | reverse complement strand
TCCRCTGCCAACGCGCCTTCGGCATCGGGGTTTACCAGTCAGATCTTTCACCTTGCCGATGGCAATGCCTTTTAGCGAGCCAACCCTGAATTTCGCGAATCATCTCGATATTGTCTTCACTGTAGAGTCGATGCCCTTTCTCCGTACGTTCGGGTTGAACCAAATTGTAGCGACGCTGCCACGCCCTTAAAGTCGACCGGCTTAACCCCCGTAATCTCAGAGACTTCGCGAATCGCTATACAACTTTTCTACTGCATTTTTTCATTACAAACCATAACGTAATTTCAACTCTTGTGGATAAGGCTTGAGGTATTTTTGGCTTTCCAAATAGCCATCAGGATGGGTATTGAGATAGTGGCGAATCAAGGTCAATGGTGCCAACAGTGGCAGCATACCTGTGCGATAATCATCGATTCACTTGTCGCCAATCTCGCTTTTTACTGCTCCTTTGTTCAGTGCCTTTTTTAAAATAGCCTTGAACATGCATCAACACATTGGTGTTGTTTTTACGGCTTGCTCGATGGGTTAACGCGACCATCAACCCTTGACGGTATTCAACAGCAAACTCGTTGATATCATAATCAGCTATTTTGGCTACCAAGCAGCCCAAGGTTTTGTAAGACTCTGGATGATGTGCCATCAAGGTCAGTTTGTAGCGAGAATGGAACTCGACGATTGCTTTTGCGACGACAACTTGATTCAGTACGTTGGTATTAAAATCATGCAGGCAATAAACACGAGTGATGAAATTTTCACGCAGCACAGGATCGTTCAGGCGGCCATCTTCTTCCACCGGCAACCAAGGCATTTTGCGCATCAGCGTTTGGGTGTACAAACCAACGCCTTCTTTCTCCGCGCCATGAGCCTTTATAGACCTTGACCCTTCTCCATGGCCACCAGGTTGGGTGATTTTGTCGCAGACAATGTAACCACTTAAAGAGTCGTGCCATTAATCGATCAACTTGCTGCTCAGAGT
>NZ_NPKW01000994.1:0-1199 GCF_002265885.1 Vibrio sp. 03_296 | reverse complement strand
TTCTCACCAAACCCTTACGCACGCTACTGCATAATTTACCAAAACGTCGGAATTCATCAAATGGGGATCACACCACGCTTCATTGCATGTTCCCAATAGCTCAGTTCACCATCCACCATCTCAAGCAGTTTTTTCGGGCAGCCTACACACTCCCCTTTCGGACCACAGACAAACGTCTCTGATTCGTACAATGGCAATTCTTTTTTCACCGCGTCAATGATATTACGCATCGCGGTTTGTCTATCCGGTTTTTTAGTCATCGGTCGCACGCTTGCAAAAAAGAGCCAGAGTATAGCGTCAGATGAAAAAATCTGCACAGATTGTCATACGGATCACGTATAACGAAAACTATTAATAAATTCGATGACGTCTCAAGAATGTGATTAGATATTCAACTCGTCTCCATCCTAAACTTTGTTTATTTTATAAATTACAGTTGGCTAAAGATGGAATCTTATCTAAGGAAAAAAAGTCCTACCACCAAAAGAAAAGCGGGGGGCAATAACGACGCTCGAGAGAACAAAAAACAATTTTGCCGCCCTCCCTCTAGGCTTTCTTGAAGAGCTCGCACAGTCAAACTCATTGGAAGACATATTACTGTGCACGTCATACTGAGTATGAGGAAATCTTTCAAGCGGATAGATCAAGTATTGCGCTGAGAGAAAATGATGCTTATCTCAAGCTTTATGCCCTCGATGGTAATGACGTTTTACCAAAAGACTGTTTGATTCCCATACAAAGCAGTTTTGTTGGCCAAGTGTTTTCCCAACAAAAAACTGCGATTAGCCCAGATAACCGAAAAAGCAACATGATCGACTGTCAATGGCTTGTGGATGGCGGTCTGCTTTGCTGCATGGATACCCCTCTAAAATACAAAGAAGAATGCTATGGCACTTTAAACGTAGCTCACAAACAAGTGGATAGCTACAGCGAAATTGATGCGAAAATCCTCGAAACCATAGCCAAATGGGTAGCCGCTCAAATCTATAAACACAAACAAATCAACAAGATGATTGAACTCGCGCACCTTGACCCACTCACTGGTGCGCTCAATCGGCGTGCGTTTGTTGAAGCGACTTACTTTATCAATGACAAACCAAGGCAATACGACCACAAAACGGACACTACTGATGACTCGATCTCGACAAGTTCAAAGCGATCAACGATGCGTATGGACACCCATCGGTGACAAGGTTCTG
>NZ_NPKW01000993.1:0-699 GCF_002265885.1 Vibrio sp. 03_296 | reverse complement strand
TTAGTGGACACTGCTACCCTGCAGCTCCCCTTGAACTGAACTCAAGGTGCATAACTATAAGGAGTGTTCATATGAATACCAAGAAACCGATGTCGCTAACCGGCCGTGTAATTCTTGGCATGGTTGCGGGTATCTTGACAGGATTCGCGATTCGCGCGCTATTTGCTGACAATGGATTTGTTGACGCATACATCGTAAATGGACTTTTTGAAGTCGGCGGTAAAAATCTTTTATTGCCAGCTTAAAAATGCTTGTTGTACCACTGATTTTTGTTTCGCTTGTTGTGGTACAGCTCACTTAAGATATCTCGACCCTAGGTCGTATGGTGGTAAACCCTGGCGTTTTACATCACTACCACCGCCGTTGCTATCACGCTCGCTCTGACCATGGGTACGGTATTCCAACCTGGGGCAGGTGCAGATCTCACCGCAGCAAGCTCGTTCAAATCGGCAGAGGCACCGTCATTGGGTCAAGTGATCATCGATATGTTCCCGACCAACCCAATCAGTGCGATGGCCGAAGGCAAAACGCTTCAAGTGATCGTCYTCGCCCTGTTGTTTGGTATTGCCATCAGTGCAGCCGGTAAACCGGTGAGCGCATTGCGGCGATCTTCTCTGACCTTAACGAGTGATCATGAAGCTGGTTGCGCTACTGATGAACCTAGCCCCTTACGGCGTGTTCTTCTTGATGGCGAAACTG
>NZ_NPKW01000992.1:0-811 GCF_002265885.1 Vibrio sp. 03_296 | reverse complement strand
CTCTTCGGTAAGTGAGTCTTTACCATGACAACACGCAACACAGATGCCCATTGGTGGAAAACCGCCACTATTTATCAAATTTACCCAAAAGCTTTGCGACAGTGGGGCAAARGGGACGGGAGATATCCAAGGCATCATCTCTAAGTTGGAATACTTGAAGCATCTCGGTATTGATGCAATCTGGCTGACGCCGGTTTACCAATCGCCGATGGTCGATAATGGATACGACATTTCGGATTACTACCAAATTAACCCTCAGTTTGGCACGATGGCGGATTTTGATGAGTTGCTCGAGAAAGCGCATCAGCTCGGAATCCGTCTTATCATAGGACATTGTGGTGAACCACACCTCGACCGAGCACGCTTGGTTTCAATCGGCATTGGGTAACAAAAACAGTCCATATCGGGATTACTACATCTGGAAAGACCCGGTCGAAGGAAAGGAGCCGAATAATTGGCAGTCTAAGTTTGGCGGCAGCGCTTGGGCTCTGGATGAACAAACCGGCCAATATTATCTGCACCTTTTGCCAAAGAGCAGGCCGATCTCAATTGGGAAATACCTACGGTTCGTGAGGAAGTGAAAAACGTTATTCGTTTTGGGCGGAAAAGGCGTTGACGGATTTCGTCTGGACGTCATCAATCTGATTTCGAAGCAACAAGATTTTTGCAATGATGAGATTGGCGACGGGCGTCGTTTTTATACCGATGGACCGCGTGTACACGACTATCTCCAAGAGATCAGTCAAGCTGTTTTCCAAAAGTATGGCAGTGTGACCGTAGGTGAGATGTCGTCGACAACCTTAGAGCATTG
>NZ_NPKW01000991.1:0-861 GCF_002265885.1 Vibrio sp. 03_296 | reverse complement strand
TTCTCTCCCACTGGATTGGTTGCGAGAGTCGCGGTGCAAACGTTGGATGTTGGTCTATCCACTGACGATAGTGCTTGGTTTGTCAACGATCCGTATGCGTTGGGGTTGACCATCGCCTCGCCACTGAAGAAATTCCGTTTTTGTTGCTCATGAGCGTGCCAGTGTTGCTGCAGTWAACGTTGCTCAGCTCAGCCAAGTCTCCGCCTCTATGGGCTATTCACCGGTCACAGTTTGGTGGAAGACCGATCCTACCTCAGTGGTTAAGCAAATGCGTTTCCACTGTTTGCTGTGATGGCGTATGGCGTTGCGGTGGTTGATCTCAGTTTGATCCTCGGCCCAACCAATCCTGCCACGTTTGCCGTATTGGTTTGGCAGTGGTTTAGTGATCCTGAGTTGGAGCTATTACCAAGAGCTGCCGCAGGTGCGATGGTTCTGTTTGTTATCGCCAGTTTGCTTATGGCGGCTATCATGCTGTTTGAAAAGAGTGTCACGGGTTACTTTTGGTCGCTGGTCAGTATCCGGCCGATTTGGTTTTTCGCTGTCCAGGAAAACACTCTTTGCTTTTCAGCATTACTGGCACTGACTATGTTTCCTTTGATGTTGCTCTGGAGCTTTGCCCACCGCTGGCGATTCCCCGATCTTCTACCCAGCCGTTATAGCCTACGCTTTTGGCAGGCCGAATGGCAAAACGTACTGCCAACCGTGGAACAGAGTTTGCTTTTTGCCCTCGCAACAGCCAGTGTTGCTGTACTTTTGGCTTTGGTGGCACATGAATACCGCGATAAGCATCGAATTCATCTTCCTGGCTATGTCATTGCCTTGCCGATGTTGATCCCGCAACTTTCTATCTTGTTTGGATTG
>NZ_NPKW01000990.1:0-758 GCF_002265885.1 Vibrio sp. 03_296 | reverse complement strand
AAGATGTATTCGTACATCTTCCGTGYTATCGTTTCTGAAGGCTTCAAAACTCTTGCTGAAGGTCAGAAAGTAAGCTTCAACGTTGAAGAAGGTCAAAAAGGSCCACAAGCTTCTAACGTTACAGTTATCTAAGCTTATTTTACTTGTGGTTTAACCACGAGAAGAATATTAAACGGGTGCTCGAAAGAGCACCCGTTTTTCGTTGGTATTTAGAGAAAGTTTGCCTAAACGAATTTTTGCGAGTGAGAGTAGGAGTGAACCCTATTGTTGTTAGTGTTGGCTTGTTAATTGTTAGCAATTGTTTTATGACATTTGTTGGTACGCCCATCTCAAAGAGTTGAACAATAAACCATGGATTATTGCAGCATTGGTGAGTTGGGGGATCGCACTTTTTGAATACCTGCTCCAAGTACCTGCGAACCGTATTGGATACACGGCACTCAATGTAGGCCAGCTTAAAATTCTACAAGAAGTGATTACTTTGATGGTGTTTGTGCCGTTCTCTGTGTTCTATTTACGTGAACCACTGAAACTAGATTACCTGTGGGCTGGTTTGTGTTTGGTTGGCGCCGTCTATTTTGCGTTCGCAGTTAAGTTTTACACTAAAAAAAGCCCCCTAGCGAGCATGTAAGCTAAGGGGCTTTGAGTGCAAGTTTAATCAGTGATTCGATTAGATATCGAAGCGATCCGCATTCATTACTTTAGTCCAAGCGGCCACAAAGTCTTTCACGAACTTCTCTTTATTGTCATCTTGAGCG
>NZ_NPKW01000099.1:0-958 GCF_002265885.1 Vibrio sp. 03_296 | reverse complement strand
TCTCGCGTGAAGTAACCCGCACCCGCACCAACATAATCGCAAGTGGTACCTAAAAATATAAACCGCAACAACATCTGATAAAAGCCGCTAATTTACCAACCTTGCACGAGAAAACTTGTAAAAGTTCTCATGTACATTCTCTTCTATCGCATATCGAATTCCGACTTTAGTGAGTTCGTAACAATACGTTTTAGGTTGAAACTCAGTAAACCTCAAATAGAGGCCAAGTAAAACCATAACTACAGTAATACCAAACCAAACTACAAAATCTTCAATAGTTGGTGGCACTAATAAGGCAACGATTAGCGAAGGTATGATCATCATACCAAAAACTAGAACTTCCTCACCAAACAATCTCTTAGGCGTACAAACCCAAGAAAATAATATATCTTCTGTAGAGAGCCTTTCTTTTTTATAAGCAATCTCTTGCTTTATCGCCTGCTCATCTAATGAGTAAAAACTCATCTCATCTCATCCATATCCATATCCATATCCATATCCATATCCATATCCATATCCATAAAAAACTTAAAACCCCACTTAGAAATGTAAAATATATCTTTTTAATTTAAATATTCAAGTTTAAGTTCTTTAAAGCTATTGGCTTCTTTTATATCAATCACGTCAAACTCCTTTTTAAGATAATAAAACAACTTATAAAGATCAGATTTRTCTATATGTATACCCGGAGGTGATGTCATCTCCCATGCTCCGATCTCCTGCATTTCCAACTCAAACCTAGGGTTTAATGCAACCTGCTGGCGACTATGTTGATACCGAACACGAAAGCTACTCGGAATAATATACTCCTCGTATTCTGTCCTTTTTCTATGATTAGACATGGCTCTCGCGTGAAGTAACCCCGCACCCGCACCAACTAATGCAAGTGGTCCTAAAAATATAACCGCAACAACACTGATAAAAGCCGCTAATTTACCACCTGCACGAGAAAACTTGT
>NZ_NPKW01000989.1:0-806 GCF_002265885.1 Vibrio sp. 03_296 | reverse complement strand
CAGTAAGCCTGTACTACACTTAGGATCAGTTGGATGTGAAACCCAAGTAAGAATCTCCCCTTCTGTAACATTCTTACCACTCACATAGCAACACTGTTTAGCGCAGGCTCTTAAGAGCCATTTCCCCTAGGCCCACCGACGGAACCGAGCTGGGCCTCTTTTTTGCGGGCAAGAATGACCAGTGACTACTTCACCGCGCGAATACCATCTTTCTCAATGATGATCTTGCCTGCTTTAAACAAGCCGCCGATGGTTTTCTTGTATGTCCCTTTGCTTGTGCGAAAAGCCGTAAAGATTGCCTCTGGAGTCGACTTATCGTTAAGTGCAAAAGCCCCTTCTTTCAAGTAACTCGAGGACTTTTTCAGAAAGGTCGTCCATTTTGGCAACGCCCACTTTTTGCAATGCAAGGTCAATTTTGCCATCTTCACGTAACGTTTTTGATGTATCCCTCTAGTTTCTTGCCGATAAACAGCTTGCCAAAAACATCCGATGGAAAAATCATGCCCCAGTGTGAACCGTTCACAATCGCTTTGAAGCCCAGTTGACTGCGCTCGGCAATGATCAGATCCACTTGCTCGTTGCGGGTGTAATTCGCTGGTGTTTTATCAAGCAGCTTATTGAATTTGGTGGTGCCGACAATGCGACCAGAGGCTTTATCGGTGTACACATACACGAGAATCGATTGACCAGCAGTAAAACGACTGCGTTGCTCACTGTATGGCACTAGCAGATCTTTTCTTGATGCCCAGTACAAAGCACCGTGCTGTTGACCCCCTCAACCTTCATCAAGCCCCATTCGCCCACTT
>NZ_NPKW01000988.1:0-422 GCF_002265885.1 Vibrio sp. 03_296 | reverse complement strand
GACTATGAGAGCTTGTAGTTGCAATCTTGGTTCGACAATTTTTTACATCATTTTTAGTTCGTAAAACGTCCACTTTTGCCGGCGAAATATCATCGATAGAGTAAAAAATTCCCTCTTTTAAGTGGTTTTGTAATTAAATTACCAACATAAATTCGCTCTGGTATAGTCCAGTTTTTATGTGAATAAGCATTCACTATCGTGATTTGAACCGAATTTTCGTTTAGGATTGCATACGTTTCGTTCATCACTTCTGAATTGGTGTTATTAATTCACGACGATAAAACGACCAGTTGATACGCTGGCTTATAAGGAGATGAGAAAAGTCCTTGAAATGCGAGGCATGGAGATGGATTTGTCAGGTATAATCAACGCCATTTTTAATAGCTAAAGAACACTATGAACCAATATCTTGCGGTTACCTC
>NZ_NPKW01000987.1:0-980 GCF_002265885.1 Vibrio sp. 03_296 | reverse complement strand
AGCCATTGGATGACATATCGCCGTGTTGTATTGCCAAGTGCGTTGCGTAGAGCTCTCCCAGCTTACAGTAACGAAGTCATTTTTATGCTTCACGGCAGTGCGGTCGCCGGTATTGTGACGATTCTCGATCTTACTGGGGCTGCTCGATTGGTGAACTCGCGTTATTACGCTCCGTTTGAATCGTTTCTAACCGCAGGCCTGTTCTACATGTCGCTGACGTTTTTGATCCTTTGGGTATTCAAAATGCGGAGAAACGCTTCCTCGCTTACCTCAGACCATTGAGCTAATTTTAGATTGTTCAACAAACTCACTAACGGCACCTATAGGGTGCCGTTATGTTAGGTTAGTTCAAAATCAATCATCGCGATGAGCTCGTTGGTTGTTGTTCTGAAGTCATTAAATTAACACTAAGAAAAACAAAAAGAACGAGCGAGAAAATGAACAAGATCTTTTACTCCAGCTTGCTGGCGCTTGCGGTGACCGCATGCGGTGGTGGTAGTGGTGGCGGTGGTTCAACAGCACAAGTCAAAACGGATGTAGAGCGGGCGCTTGAAAGCGGAATGCCTTGCTGGATGTCCGATCCAAATGAATTTCATTCAAGCCAGCGGCGCTACGTGGCCGATTATCAGCAGCAAAACGACGCGATGCGAACGCAGTTAGCAGCCAATGCGTCGTCGCTTGAGTGGGATCCCACTCATGATGCGGCCATCATTGAGGCTACCTACGGGTTTAACCAGCCTATTTTACAGACTAACAAAGCGATGTCTGATGGTTATAAAGACCAAGAGTTAACCATTGGTGTGGCTGGCTTGAGAACCAATCATCAGCGATATGCCGTCTTAGGTAGCAACCCATTTCGCACTGCTCAACGTTTCCCGACATCTGTGAATAGTGACATGGAGAGTTGGCTGGATAACCTTCTGACATGGACTAAATGCTGGCTCATTGAAGCAAGGGGCGAACGTGGTGAATCGCGCAGA
>NZ_NPKW01000986.1:0-602 GCF_002265885.1 Vibrio sp. 03_296 | reverse complement strand
CCGCAGTGAATACTCACTTCAAATGTGCACCTGCACAATGCAGCCATTCAAGAACACGTAGAATATAAAGCCAATACGCAACGAGTCTTCCCAAACGCGGCGGAGCCAATCAATGGTTACCTCTACGCATCTGAGATGCCGAGACGCGTGGAATGGCGAGCAGCACGAGATTTTCCGGTTGAATATCGCCCACATGAGTGGACTCAAAGCCGCTTACCAGRCGGCAGTATTCATACCCCTTGAGTCCTCACTTGCCTTAGCTAACCGGATTAATGTCCATGCTTAAAAAGGCCGCTATCCGCGGTCTTTTTGATCTCTGTAACTCAAGCTCTCTGGGTTAAACTGGGTGTGATAAGTACATTGGTAATTGATATCTATAATATCGCTAACAATAAATACTTCTCCGTTTTTAAAAACCTCTGTTCGTAATATTCATGGCTGAACTATTACGCTTACAATTGAGTAACTCTGCATCTTCTTTAGACACATTGATGGCTCGATAACTGGTTAAATAACTATCAATTTCTAGCCCTAGAGACAATACATATTTTTGTAGTGAGCTCTCGATTATTTCATTGTTAACTTTAGGAAACATATTTACA
>NZ_NPKW01000985.1:0-1063 GCF_002265885.1 Vibrio sp. 03_296 | reverse complement strand
TTCTTGTGGCGATGTCATTGAATTAACGTTGTAAATTACTGCTAAACATGGCTGAGAAACGTAATATTTTCCTTGTTTGGCCCAATGGGCGCTGG
This sequence comes from Vibrio sp. 03_296, assembly GCF_002265885.1. NCBI lineage: Bacteria > Pseudomonadati > Pseudomonadota > Gammaproteobacteria > Vibrionales > Vibrionaceae > Vibrio > Vibrio sp. 03_296. The sequence goes on along the minus strand of NZ_NPKW01000985.1, from coordinate 968 downwards.
CAAAAGCACAATTGGTCGATACCTAGCTCAACAACTCCACATGGAGTTTTGGATTCTGATACTGTTATTGAAGAGCGTACAGGCGCTGACATCTCTTGGGTATTTGATGTTGAAGGTGAGAGGTTCGGTCACAAACGTGAAGAAGCGGTTATCAATGATCTGACACTAGAGCAGGGTATCGTCTTGGCAACGGGCGGTGGCGTCGARAAGCCGCGAAAACCGCAATCGTCTTTCTGCACGTGGTATTGTGGTATACCTAGAAACGACTATCGAGAAACAGCTAGCTCGTACTAACCGTGACAAAAAAACGTCCGTTACTACAAACGGATAATCCACGTGAAGTACTAGAATCACTGGCTGGTGAGCGTAACCCTCTTTACGAAGAGATCGCGGATTACACCGTTCGCACTGACGATCAAAGTGCAAAAGTGGTAGCCAACCAGATCGTAAAAATGCTAGAAGAAAGCTAAGTTAAGTCTTTCTTTCTWTTATTGTGGAGTGCAACCATGGAACGGATTACGGTCAATTTAGCTGAACGTAGCTACCCAATCACAATAGGCGCCGGGTTGTTTGAAGATTCGGCGCACCTATCTTCTCTCACTGCTGGACAGAAAGTGGTCGTGATTACCAATGTCACGTAGCTCTCTCTATGCGGATAAATTCTTTCTTGTTGCAATCTTTAGGTTGTCAGGCCTCGTTGCTTGAACTGCCTGATGGAGAGTCAATACAAGAGTTTAGATACCTTTAACCAAGTGATGAGCTTTCTTCTCGAGGGAAGCTTTGCCCGTGATGTTGTGGTTATCGCACTAGGTGGTGGTGTAATTGGTGATTTATGTCGGTTTTTCTGCCGCTTGTTATCAACGTGGCGTGGATTTTATTCAAATTCCAACCACGCTGTTATCCCAAGTGGACTCTTCTGTTGGTGGAAAAACGGCAGTTAACCATCCACTAGGCAAAAACATGATTGG
>NZ_NPKW01000984.1:0-749 GCF_002265885.1 Vibrio sp. 03_296 | reverse complement strand
CAATTAAACTGTTGTCGACCACAATGCTACGATTTGAGCTGCTTATATTAACCATCCTTGTATCGTTGTGGTGGTCTATATAAATAGATCGCATCTTCATTCGAGCTATCAAAAAATGCGAGTCCCCGTTTTTATCTTTATAAACACCATCGTAACTTTCTGCTAACTCTGATGAAGAATCAGAAGAACCATTACAGCCCGATAATGCGAATGACAATGTTATTGTCATTAACAAGCTTAAATATTTTTCATTTTCTTTATTAATCTCACTTAAAAATGCCATTAAACATGACCTTATGATTATTATGCGAATGGTTATCATCAGCAAGATAAATATGATTGAGCTGGCATATATATCTGTGTTTTTCTCAGGTTTGAAAATTAGAAAAAGCTAACGTTGAATGATGTTATGAACGTGGATTTAATAACTAAATACGAGAGAAGATTCGCTTCGCTTTTATTGTCTATGAATGATTTTTTGAATAGGCGGATTTTTCGTCAGCGTAAAATTGCATAACTTGCTTTCTTGTGGAGCAATGATGGCTACCGTCTGATCATGAAGCGTGTTGATCATTGTCAGTATAAAATAAACAAATCATCTGAAGAGCTAGTCCACGTCCTTCTCTTACCAACACTCTCAAATATCACAAATCTTGATCTTCTTCCCACCGGTTTGGCAAATCACAACTATGTTTAATTTATCTTTTCATGCATCAGTAAGGATATGTTCATGAGCTTATCTATCGTGC
>NZ_NPKW01000983.1:0-999 GCF_002265885.1 Vibrio sp. 03_296 | reverse complement strand
CCATTATTGCCAGATCTAGAGAATAAAATAGAGGAACATTGTCACTATTTTCAGACGTTGCAAAACGATATAACGCGATGATCGAAAACAAATGCGGGTGGTGGAGTTTACCAGGTGCGGAACCTCATATTCATATCACGAGCTCGGCCGCAGGCGAGCAGGTGGTGAATTTTATGATTTTTTGTCCTACGGAAAAGGCTGTTCATCTTGAAAGCTTGATTCGTCAAGATTTTATGTCCCTTTATGAAGAACGTTATCCTCGTTCAATTAATTGAGAATAGCTATCGTCAGGATTGAAATCTTGATGGACGATGTCAAATTAGGGGCGTAACGTTCACGCCCCTAATTGGTGGCGTTGTCATAATTTGGAATGATAATTCATCGCGTAATATTTACCCTTTGTTTATTTTAAATATGAATGTAACATTGGTTGAAATAATAGTGGTGAATGTATTTTGCCTCAGTTGAATCGATCAACTTTCTACTGTTTTCAGTTGAACTTAAATGGAATTTCAGGTGGCTAATTCTTCTAAATTTGTCTTGGAATTCATTCTACTATAAAATAAAGAAAAGATGACTTAAGACTGGTGTTTGGAATAATCTGGTCTAATGAAAAATCACCCTTAATTTCTCTTCTAACAACGTTATCCAGCAATGCTTATTTAAACGGGTTATGTAATACATTTGTGATGCTATTACCAATCTCGTTGATTTCTGCATTTAGCATCTTGATCAGTAACCTGCTCAATATCACTGGATTCACTCAGGCCGCAGAGCACATTTTGGTCGCGAGCGACATTATTGGCGTCTTTCCGATTCTTTGCTGGTTTACTACAGTTTATTTCTCGCTTCGTTGCACAAGCTGTCAAAAGTCACGGTGATCACGCCAGCCATGGTGATCTATTTTGTCATTTGTCATAACTGGGGTTTGTTGCAAGTAGGTACCATAGTGCCAAGCAATTATCCTCTGGCGATCATCATCCCAACCTTGGTGAGTTT
>NZ_NPKW01000982.1:0-761 GCF_002265885.1 Vibrio sp. 03_296 | reverse complement strand
TGTTTTCTGCGATTGTGGCCGGACAATCACCGCAGTACGCGATTTACTCACCAAAAATTGAACACTAAGCGCCGATAAAGAAAGAGCCCTATTCAAAACTGATTCTCTTATCAACTTTGAGTAGGGCTCTTTGCCTCTGTGCTTCGCTTTTCGTTGGAAGCTGCCTTYGCCTTTTTTCGCTTTGACCACACGGGTTCGAAATAGCTGGCTGGTCACTAATGCTTTTAATGCATTATCGTTAATGGTTCCTCGCCCGATTTCAGTGTCTCCACTGACTTCTGCGAGGTATTCTTGTTTCTTTTTCATCGTTACCTCAAATAAATGGTGAGACTTTTATAAAGTCGCGCTATTGAAAGGCAAAATATCATCACTGTCAATTCCCGACTAAAAAACACACTTAACAGGGATAAATTTTCATTTACTGGCCCGATGAGACAGGCAAAGATTTTGCAAAATATCGCAAACCGACCTAACAAATATAATAAGCCTCTGTTTTATGCTGCGTTATTTTGTAAAAAGACTAATTAATTGGAAACAAAACAGTGATTCGCTACAAAGATTCTAACTTTCCCTAGCGTGAGTCGTTGACTCCTGCAACCGATCTCCTAGACTCTTGTCTGGTTGGAAAGAAAGTCTTTGTTTTACACATTTCGCAGGATTACATACAAACCCTCGGTGTGCGACACAACAGAGTTTTTTCTACAAGCAATACTAGTCGCTAACCCGACTCAATAGTTTTTTAAAGAGATAGGATTACACAT
>NZ_NPKW01000981.1:0-1284 GCF_002265885.1 Vibrio sp. 03_296 | reverse complement strand
AAACGGATGAACCTTGTTTATTGATATCTACAGTTCGAGGAAAAAGACTCCAGAAAGCTTTTTGCTATTGGCAGCTTTCCGAATTTTTGTTTTGCTTCAGCATATAGCTCTTTCCTAAGGGTAGAAACTACAACTGCTACATTCAACGCTTTGTCATCAGTTTTTCTAAAAGAGAAGTTATGTTTATATAGCTTTTATAAAATTATCTGGATGTTTATCTAATCCAACTCTATACAAGGTAAATATAGATGTTACTGCCTTCACTATTTTCTGGAATTCACAAACTCTGTCTTTAAACTCTCCTTCACTTTCTGCTAACCTAGCCTTGTGAAAAAATCTGATTAATAAAGGGTGGTGAAGGTCATGATTCGAGTCGCTTAGATACATTGAGAGACGTAAGTACAATCATCTGATAATGTTATTTTACCAATATCACTAGATGAGTTTTTAGATTAGTATTCTGATATGTACCATTTATCACTGTTAACTTCTTTTAACTTGGATTTATTGATAATAAAAAGTTCTACATACTCTATGGTGCTTTGAATTATAGATACGAACTCATCTGTTTTCTCAGTTTTAGTTTGATCTCTAGTAAACTCATCAAAGCAATTCTTAAGCCAAGTCCGTTGTAGACTTAATGAGCTAGGGTCTAAATCTCCATGCATCAACATGCAGAATTTATGGTAAAAACTTGTTTTGTTTTTCTTTCTTTTTATTTTTAGGTTTTTATTAAACCAATCGTTAATATTTTTATATGTATTGCTAGTGTGGATTTTATATAGTTTTCATTGCTGTTTTTTGTACTGTGATGAAATGCTAGGTTTCAGCATTTGTAGTGCCGTCAGTTGCACCCCCGTCGAGTTTAGGGATTGAAACATATCTAGTGCTGCGTTTTCAGTAGGTGAAGAAATTACAGTGAACGCACAGTAGTTTAACAAGTAATGTAGTATGGCTATATTGTTTATTATTGGTTTTATGACTCGAGCTCGGCATTCATTTTTATCAATATAGTCTTTAATATCGATGCCTTGTTCATTACATCTTCATGAAGTCATCATTAATAGTCTTCAATATATGAGTTTCATCAAGACAAAAGTAGTCGTCATCTTCAAATGCTGTTTTAATTGCGTTGTCAATAGCAGTAACAACACTTGAAAGAGAAGTCCCTTTACTACCTGATTCTATATCCACTAATGTGTTAGTGGATTTTTCTGTTTCAATTGCTTTGATAGCATCATACAGATATTTGGATATAGGAGATAAGTAACGAGATCTTTCTGG
>NZ_NPKW01000980.1:0-868 GCF_002265885.1 Vibrio sp. 03_296 | reverse complement strand
GGTAGGCAGACTGGATAGAATCGATTTCCTTGGCGGAGAATGTCTTCAGCGCACTGTTGAGCATGTCATGAAACATGGGATCGTTCTTTACGAACCACCATTCGCTAATTTAACGACGAATTCGGTCTCTAGGGAGTCCGCCAATGGCTTAAAATGATCGCTATGATCGTCAATCAACAGTTGATGAATTAGTATCCCGATTCCATCAACCGCGTTGACTCACTTTTCCCGATTCCAACTGCGGCAAGAGTTCKTTTTAACTCACGGAACACACGCACATTTTCGATAGTTTCGGATTCACATCCAGATAGGAGTAGTAGTTGCCCGTGCGATCGAGAATCGCCAGATTACGCTCTTGATAGTCAGCGGTACTTTCCACCATCATCAAACAGTGATATTGGTCATAGGGTTCCGGTGACCAGAAAGTCGCGTTGATCCACGCCTTGGTTGTTACGCGCAGGCAGAAGATCGACAACACCATCTTCCAACATTTGCAACACATCGCGCCCTTCCGCGGGCACATACTCAAATTCGAGTACGCTGCGCATGCTGATACGATCAGAATATCGTGGACATAGCCTTCACTTTTCCATCTCGACGCGATAGGAAAGTGGAAAGGTTTCTTCTTCAATCGTATAACGAATCACTTGCTCTCGCCCTTCCTCAAAAAGCAAGCGAAGGCTGGCTTGATCATTCAAAAAATAGATGTCTTTTGAATGAATTCGACTGCGCGTTAAGCCTCTTTGTTCTGCCAGAATCACTTTGTCGATGATGGACTTCAGTTTGCGCTGCTCTTTGTTAAACAACACACGATTAATTTGGGTACCTAGTGACTTGTCAAWTAACACCTTGCCCTGGCTGACCTCTT
>NZ_NPKW01000098.1:0-129026 GCF_002265885.1 Vibrio sp. 03_296 | reverse complement strand
CGGCGACAAATCAAGCGATGRACTTTTCCACTTTACATCATCCACGCTTCCCCCTATTATCTCGGCCCATGGAGAGATGGCTGAGTGGTTGAAAGCACCGGTCTTGAAAACCGGCGTACGTTAATAGCGTACCTAGGGTTCAAATCCCTATCTCTCCGCCACATTGCATTGTTGAGCTGATGCTGAACAATTTGCCTCGATAGCTCAGTCGGTAGAGCAGAGGATTGAAAATCCTCGTGTCGGTGGTTCGATTCCGCCTCGAGGCACCACTTATTAAGTTGTGCCAGATACAACAACAGAATAGTTCCTCCTTAGCTCAGTCGGTAGAGCGACGGACTGTTAATCCGCAGGTCGCTGGTTCGAGCCCAGCAGGAGGAGCCACATTTAAAAAGCCTCATCATTTGATGAGGCTTTTTGCTATTTGTCGTTTACTCACTCAAGTGGGCAAACGTGCCGTGAGATTGTAGCTGATCGCCGATGCAACCAGCTCTTCACTGACTGCGTGGCCACAACGTTCGTCGATCAACTCTCGATCCTCGCCATGACACTCTTCTTCATGCCCTAGATAAACTTCAACACCATTGGTTTGAATGTGGCTATAAAGAGAGTGCAGCAGGTGATCGACATTGGTTTTCTCTTCCCATAACTGGCAATCGCTTTCTGGAATAAGCGCATCACCAATAAAAATTGCCTCACCAATTTTGAAGGTCACATCAGAGGCTGAGTGACAAGGCGTATTGATCACTTCTAAGTCAGACTCTCCAAACTCTAGATGTTCTTGATCCATAAGAAAGTGTTCAAACTCATACAGCTCTTTAAGAGCTAACTCATCTTTCCAACATGCGTAGACTTTCTTTGCCCCTTCAGCCACATTGATGGGTGCTTGCAACAATTCACTAAGGTAAAAAGAACCCGTTAGGTGATCGACGTGAATGTGTGTTTCAAAAATGGCCACGACATGAAGATGATTCTCTCTGACATATTGCAAAAGCTTATCTGCAGATTCAAAACTGATCCTCCCAGATTCGAGGCAATAGTCTGCAACAGGGTCGATAATTATGGCTTGCTTTGTCCCGACATCTGACACCACATAGCTGATGGTACCTGACGCGACATGATGAAATTCCTGAATGATTTGGCCTGCCATAATCCCCTCGAGAAATCTGTTTCCATACATAATCAGTCTAGATGAGAGTTGACGACAGGCAAGAAAGCAAAAAGAAAAAGGCACGTTTCAGCACCTTTTTCATTCGTGGCATCTTAGCCGCAATTGTCTATTTTAGTAGAGCGGTCTGATAGAGAAGTTTGATAAAGAGACACCAATCAAAACGATTCAATACCAAGCTTGTTGAGTAAAGAAGGGAATCCCCAACCATTTTCTCCGACGGCTACGCTTTCTCCTGTCAGGTATTCGTATAATGTTGGTGCAAGAGAACCATTTTCCTCACTGGTTAAAGGCGTCGTATTGTTGCCAATTGGCGCTCCCCAAAAACCAATAAAGGCGTCTTTTTCAAGATAGCTCTCTCCAGCGTGTCTCCCTGGTACTTTGGTGTTGTAACCAACCCCTTCTTTGGGGAAAAGGTTGATGGTGCCCGCTCTTTCTTCCAAATAGAGGTGCGCCAGCTGAACCACCGAATCAGGTCGAGTCGTAAAGCGGGTTAGTGCTCGCCACTGCGCTTTATCACACCATGTTTCAGGGCGTTGGCTGTCAACGTCTAGGCAACGTTGGAGTGCTAGAGTGCGCTGTTTTTCATCATTATCGCTCAATGTAGGCAAATAGGGATTAAGCGTAGACACCTCCAATAACGAAGGTTTACCTTTTGCTGCAAAATAGGCGTATTTCTCACCCGCCTTCTCAACAAACTCGTCCACCCGCTTGCCGTCCCGAGTCGCGATGAGGCGAACTTTACAGTGCTCTGCACTACAAGCGGTTTCTCGCACAGCGAGATAATCTAAGCTGTCAGCCAAGGTGTTTACGCTCCAATTGACAATATCAATCACTGGCTCACTCCCTGCATTCACAGGGCGCCATTGGGTCAACTCTTGATAAAGAGGCTGGGTTTGCCAGCTCTGGTTGGAATTGAAAAAGTCGAGCATAAAGTTCCCACCTGCGGTGGAAGCCACCACCACATCAACGCCTTTGTTGGAAGGGAAATTCAGAGCATTGGTCATCTTCGGCCCTTCTCCCTCATCGGATGAAATCTTTCTCATCACCAGTGGATAGCCTAAAGTGCTTTGAAGCGGATCGAATATCGCTTTCTCTGGGTTAAGCGTTCGGTAGACTGGAGACAGGCCATGATCGCCAGCCATTCCCCATAACGTTCTTTCGTAAACCCCTGCCTGTTGATAGGCGTTTTCTAACGCACCAAGCCAGTAATCAAGTCGATTAAGCTCCCCCGTCGGCATGATGATTTCATCACTAAACGGGCCAACAAAGTGTGCGAAATGATCCGGCCATGGGTTGTACACTAAGGTGTAATCAGGCATCCCTTTCGCATCAAGCTTAGAGAACAAGGTTAAATCTTGTTCAATTTTCCACTTTCTCGTTAAACGTGTATAGATATCCCAAAACGGTATCTCTTGGTAATCCACAACATCTCGAATTAAATCACTGCGCATCTGCTGCAACACGACTTCCACTTTCGCCCGCTCATTGAGCTCGCGTAAGCAACGTTTTTCGCCGAAATCCCGCAGCGCTTCTCCTGCCCCAAGATTCACCAAGCCATCATACGTGGTGTGCGCATTCCAGTCGTACTGCGCGTTGCAATTGAGTGTTTTCAGGTAAACCAAGCGGTCAAACATGGTTTGCACGCGATTTTTCTGCATGATGCGGTCAAGCTGCAGGGCATCATTACCAAAAAAGTAATACGCGCGATCTTCATGGCGATCAACAAAGTGGAAGTTGGGAATGCCAGTGCCTCCCTCCCCTTCCACTCTTGCCCCCGTTTTGATGATAGGCAAGTTTCTTACGCTGATGGTTGGCGTTGAAGAGATACCCACTCTGGCGATGGAATCTTCATGGTTTTGGTATAAACGTTTGAAGAAAGGCAGATAATAGGGATCTTGATACGGTTGTGTCGCAAGGGTTTGTAAAAAACGCATTTGCTGCTTGTGGGCAGGTTTCTGACCAGCTGGTCGCTGATCACTCACCGCTTGCCACTCAAGATGTTTATCATAGGCCGTAGAGACAAACGGCTTATTTGGTGAAACCAAACCCTCCAACAAGCCTTGCTGTAGGCCATCCACCGTCACTTGCACTGCCAGTCGACGTTGCTGCTGAGAAGCGAGAAAAGCCAGTAGAGCCTCGGGATCATCATCAAACGCTTCTTGTAGCCAATGATCCAACGCTTGTTGCCTTTCATCTTGATAGACAAACTGACGATACGCTTTAAGTACATTGAGGCGCACGAAATCGATTAGGGTCACCGTAATCGCTTGTGCCTTATTGTTGACCCTGTTTTTGTGCTCGGGTTTCCCATCTTCGATAATGGCGTTGAGCGCATGTTTCATTTCGCTCTCATCCATACCCGATGCCACCTGCTGCAAAATATTCAGCACAATGGGTTCTATCTTCGCCACCAACGCTAGATCTTCCGCTGATTGTGTTAAGTAGCGATATTGTTCAGGGAGCGTTTCTTGATCTTGCCACTCGCCAATTTGCACCAATGCATCATAAACCGTCACCAACGCCGCGATAAAATCACCATCCACTTTGATGCCTTCTTGGTGCGCTTGATCTTTTTCATGTTGCTTGGTTTCAACCAACGTAGCTTGTTCAACTTGGAATAACGAATGCTGGAATCCGGTGAGAGCTTGTTTGTCATACACTTGGAACAGATAGTTGCGAAACTCATCCTCATTCCCCAAGCCGCTGTAACGGTCGTAGTATTGGTAAAGGAAGTAGCCTAGAGGAATGGCATAGCTGGGATCGGCAATCTGCTTCATCACTCGCGCTTTCACAGAGGCATCAAGAGGAAGCGTCAGAAGATAAGTTTCTAACGTCATTCCACCTATAGTAAATAGAGTGACATCACGGGCAAAACGCGTGGAGTAACTGAGCGATGAAACCACCTGATTTTTCAGCACTTCGCTGGAGTTAAACAGCCCACCGAACACCGGCGTATTTCCCACTTCCGCCAACAATGGGGCAGGCATCGCGCCAGCCACTGATGCCAAAACTAACCCTATCGCCTTTGAGCGTAACATAAACAGCTTTTCCTTAAGATTCTTAGTATTGGCTGATTGTGTCAGTCTATGAGCGAAGTGCAAGCTTGAGGCGTAAGCAAAAGTAAGACTCGGGGAGAGGCGCACAAAAAAGCGGCATTACTGCCGCGATTAATAGCGATGGATTAATAGCGATGAATGCCACGCGCTTACAAAGCGCGTAAACAATCTTGCTCAAACGTCAATGCAATCAACTGAGTAAATGGCATCGGTTTGTAAAAATAGTACCCTTGGACAAGATGTATCCCTAGTTGGGAGACAAAGTTCAGCTCAATCTTGGTTTCCACCCCTTCCACCACAATTTCTGCTCCAGTGGTTTTCACAATCTCAGTGGTCAAACGAAAGAGCTCTCTGCCCTTACGGTTATCAAGATTAAGCACCAACGAACGGTCAATTTTCACTTTGTCGAAATCGAACTTGGAGAGGTATCCAATGGATGAGTAGCCAGAACCAAAATCATCGAGTGCAATCTGTACCCCTTTTCCTCTTAGTTTGTCCAACACACGTTGTGTTTGTTTGGCATCCTGAATCAGCAGCTCTTCGGTGATCTCCAGTTCCACTTGATGAAAATCCAGAGCACTCTCTTCGATCATGTTAATGATGCGACTGGCAAAATCCGCAACTAAGCAAGTTTCTGGTGAGATGTTAATCGATACCTTGAAACACGGATTGCTCGCTAAAGGGGACACTTCGCATAAAGCGGTCTTCACGACCCATAAATCCAACTCAGATGAGAGCCCTAACAAGCGAAAATCATCAAGGAAGTAAGGCGGTGTGATCTTCCCTAAATGGTCTTGATGACGGATCAACACTTCAACAGAGTTGATCTGCTGCTTATCCGTATCAAACTGCGGCTGGTAAAAGAGCACAAAATCACCATTCAGTTTCAACTTCGCGACGCGCTGCTGTGCTGAAAATTTTTCCATCATTTCAGGAAATAGTGCCCCCGCCGTTTTGCCATTGTCCAACGCTTCATAGTCAAAAAAATCGTCCGAAGCGGATTTAAACAACGTGGTATCAGCGTTGGCGATTTGGTCCATACGACGAAAGAAGGGGTAATAAATCAAGATACCCGCCAAGATAATAATGGCTTGCAATAGAGCAGCAGAAAGATGCCCTCCGGTTGCGATATAGCCACTCCATAGTGGTGGACTCATCCAACTGATGATCTCTGACACTGGTGGTACTAGCCCAAATAACGTGGCGTAGTATGCGGTCACTAACCCTACAACCGGCACCAACAGGAAAGGGATGATCAAAATGGGGTTAAACATAATTGGCAAACCGAAGATCACAGGCTCATTGATATTAAAAATGCTTAATACCAATACCGCGATCCCCAGAGAACGATACGCTTTGTGCTTGGTGAGTAAAATCATGCAAATTACTAAGCTCAAGGTATTACCTGCGCCACCCATTCCTGCATAAATGTCATAGAAGTTACTTGTCAGGATGGGGAGTTCACTCCCGGTTTGCGCACTCACCTGCAAAGCATTGTGAGTCAACTCATACAACTCCGCTTTATAAGGTGCGAGCACGATATGGCCATTAATGCCAACACTCCAAAAGAGATTTCTGACCACCTCATAGATCACGCCGTGCGAAAGGCATTCGAGTGTCAACTTCGGCAATGCCCACTCTGAGAGATGGGTGAAATCAACTAACCACTCTAAGGCGTAAGCTAATGAGGTGTAGAACAACACCAACAAGAACGTCGACAGTACGAGGTTAATTGACTGGTCGACAACGCTCGGAAGCTTGGATTGAACAAACCAATCGCGCTTGGAGACAAAACGAATCGACAAACTCACCAAGGTTGGGATGATGATCGCCAGAGGATAATTGCTTGGCACTATGGTACCTACTTGCAACAAACCCCAGTTATGACAAATGACAAAATAGATCACCATGGCTGGCGTGATCACCGTGACTTTTGACAGCTTGTGCAACGAAGCGAGAAATAAACTGTAGTAAACCAGCAAAAGAATCGGGAAAAGACGCCAAATAATGTCGCTCGCGACCAAAATGTGCTCTGCGGCCTGAGTGAATCCAGTGATATTGAGCAGGTTACTGATCAAGATGCTAAATGCAGAAATCAACGAGATTGGTAATAGCATCACAAATGTATTACATAACCCGTTTAAATAAGCATTGCTGGATAACGTTGTTAGAAGAGAAATTAAGGGTGATTTTTTCATTAGACCAGATTATTCCAAACACCAGGTCTTAAGTCATCTTTTCTTTATTTTTATAGAGAATTGAATTCCAAGACAAATTTAGAAGAATTAGCCACCTGAAATTCCATTTAAGTTCAACTGAAAACAGTAGAAAGTTGATCGTTCAACTGAGGCAAAATACATTCACCACTATTATTTCAACCAATGTTACATTCATATTTAAAATAAACAAAGGGTAAATATTACGCGATGAATTATCATTCCAAATTATGACAACGCCACAATTAGGGGCGTGAACATTACGCCCCTAATTTGACATCGTCCATTCAAGATTTCAATCCTGACGATAGCTATTCTCAATTAATTGAACGAGGATAACGTTCTTCATAAAGGGACATAAAATCTTGACGAATCAAGCTTTCAAGATGAACAGCCTTTTCCGTAGGACAAAAAATCATAAAATTCACCACCTGCTCGCCTGCGGCCGAGCTCGTGATATGAATATGAGGTTCCGCACCTGGTAAATCCACACCCGCATGTTTTTCGATCATCGCGTTATATCGTTTTGCAACGTCTGAAAAATAGTGACAATGTTCCTCTATTTTATTCTCTAGATCTGGCAATAATGGATATAAATTCACAAAGTCAGGCACAACAATTAGAAAATTATGGTATACGTACCGCTTCATAAAATTAAGGTTTTTTACCGGATAAGTAAAAAACATACTGTTGGGCAATGTCACTGTCTTTCCAGTGTAATGATATTGACCGTGGTTTAAGTCTATTTCTTGGATCACCGTTGCCATCATATTATGATCAATCACTTGACCTGATATTTTTCCTACTTCGATCCAATCCCCTACACGAAATGAGCGTGAGCTAGCACGCTGTATCGAACCAGTAAAACAGAGAATAATTTCTTTTGACGCCACCACAATCGCAACGGCAATGGCGGTCACCGATAGCGCAAACTGGTTGATTTCCGATTGCCACAAAACAAACAGAATTAAGCTGGTGATGGCAAAGGCACCATTCTTGGTGCGAGACATCCAGCTACGTTGCTTTTCCGTGATGAAGGCCACTTCGCCACGAATACGAGCCAAGATCACTTGTCTCACTAAAACAACAAAGATGATGATCAATGCTGTGAAGAAAAGCTTATGCTGCAATAAGAATTCAATGATCAGCTGTACTTTTTCCACTCTAAAACCCCGGTGTGTAAATCATGTTCTGCACTTTAGCGCGCTACTCTATAAAAAAACCGACATTAATGGAAATTGGTAGTGATAAAAACGTTAACTTTTTGGAAAATCAGTCAATCTCGCCATCGTTTGACACTTGTTGGTGTCACCATAAGCAACGCGGTGTTAACGATATTTGGCTGACGAGATAAATTGATCGAAGCTTTCACACCATACAATCGCCGTTGTGTAGTTTGCCACGTCCACATCACTTGGAATGGGCAGAATAAAACGGTCAAATGTTTTGACATCTCCAACGCGGACCAACTGCTCTTTGTTGGCTAAGAAGTCAGCTTCTGTCTCAATAAACGTTGGCGATAGATAAAGCTTATAGTCGGGACCTGGGGCGAGTTCACCCGAAAAAGCAATACTTTGTGCATCAATCACAAGCTTGCCCTCTCCCCAATGTAAGAAATCGCTATCAACACGATCACGGCTAAATTCCCCTTGATAATTGGGAGCATGCACGACGCTTTCAACCGCCTGTTGAGAGGGACTCGTAGGTTGAATCAAAATCGGCAGAAGATAAATCCCTAACCCGATACCACAAACCAACATCGCGATGTGAGAAATGATTAAAAGTCCGTATTTCATGCTCTGTGTTCCTGCTTTTTTCTACCATCGATTTTTTAACGTGGTTCAACGTGTAACGCTTGGCGAATCAAAGATTGTCGTGACGATGGGTGATGTGCGTTTTAATTTGGGTGAATGAATAGAGAGTATACACCCAAGTGACTTTAAGATGCTGGGATCTAGGCGGTATCATCCACATCAAAGCTATACGCATCAAGAGAAAGAAAAGTCCGAAGGTTATCACCCTCGGACTAGATTAGAGCATTCAACATGGATCCTGATGGGGGATCAGGTACACTTTTGCTTACTGTTTTTTAAGACGGTAGAAGTCGGCCAAATCACCCGTGATCTGCTGACCGTTGATGTCGAGCATCATCAGCGTATTTTCGCCAACGAAGTATTGGTTCAGTGAACCCTCTCCTTCCAATGTCACCACACTGCCACTCTCATCCCAGTTAAAGTGGCCTTCAGACTTGAACGTACCATCTTGTTTGCCTTGGTAAGTTTCTTCTAAAACGTAACTGCCATCGTTGTTCAATGTTAAGGTCACATCGATACCGCTACAATCGGCGCAAGGTAGAGTGCCGGTATACGTACCATTCCAGTCCAATGCGTTTTTCGCATTGTGCGCACTATCGACAAACGTTTCAGTGGTTACAACATCCGTACCCGCAGATTGGTTTGACTCCACCACGACAACGGCTTGTGTCTCTTCGCTAGGCGTGGCTGCAGGGGCTTGTGCTTGCTTGTCATCTTGGCAGCCCGCTAAAAGAATCACCACACCACCTAACGCTAACATTGTCTTTTTCATTTGATATTCTCCATATCCATCACTGTCACTCTATAGTAGCGAGCCTTTCAATTTTCACGTCAATAGAAAGTCATGCTGTGATCGTTTCCGGTTAGAAATTCTCCGCAATGTCAATATTGTGTTGCCTAGAAAATACCAACTGCTCACACCAGTAGGAGACACTACCAAAGCGATTAAATAGTGAACAATAATTTAACAAACTAAATTTTTATACATTTTTATTGCATAGATCTGCAAAAATGCTAGCATAAGCCAAAATGACAACCGATGCAGATTAGTAGCATGTCTATTCAAGTAAAAAGCGTTAATAAATCTTATGGTTCCAACCAAATTTTGCACAACATTAGCTTTGAATGTGCGAAAGGCGAAACATTGGTTTTACTTGGCCCAAGCGGTGCGGGTAAGAGTTCTCTACTGCGTGTGCTGAACTTACTTGAATCCGCAGACAACGGTCAGCTGACCATTGCGAATCAAGCCTTTGATTTTGCTTCTTCTCCAAGTGAAGCCGATGGCCTGCTGCTGCGTCGAAAAGTCGGCATGGTGTTTCAGCAATACAACCTCTGGCCACATCTCACTGTGATTGAGAACCTGATTGAAGCGCCGATACGAGTACTCGGCGTCGCGAAAACAGAGGCGGTTGAGCAAGCAAAAGAAATTTTGGCGACCTTGCAGCTCGCGGATAAGGCGGATGCATGGCCGTTGCAACTTTCTGGTGGTCAGCAACAGCGTGTCGCTATCGCGAGAGCATTAATGATGAAACCGGAAGTGCTGCTGTTTGATGAGCCCACCGCCGCTTTGGATCCTGAAATCACGAATCAAGTCGTGAAGATCATTTCAGGCCTGAGCGATACTGGCATCACCCAAGTTGTCGTCACTCACGAAGTCGATTTCGCCAAGAAGATCGCAAGCCATGTCCTGTATCTCGAAAAAGGTCATATCGTTGAGCACGGAACCAAACAAGCTTTCAGCGAACCGCAAACCCGCGCGTTTGCCGAATATTTAAAACACTAACAACCCATCCAATCGGTTTAGTTTGATGGCGACAAATTCCGCCCAACCTAATCAGAACGGAAATGACGATAAGCTGACTGTTCGTCTTTGACGTCAGCGCACAGATAGACACGGAGTATTGCAATGAAAAAGATTTTACTGGCGTCCCTTATCGGCCTTGTTTCTGCCAATGCAGCGGCGCAACAAGAGATTAAATTTGCGATGGAAGCCACCTACGCCCCCTTCGAATACATGGATGAAAATAATCAAATCCAAGGTTTCGACGTCGATTTAGCGAACGCTCTTTGTCAGCAAATGGACGCAAGTTGTTCCTTCCATAACCAAGCCTTCGACAGCTTGATTCCTGCTCTGAAATTCAAACGTTATGACGCAGCAATCTCAGCAATGGACATTACTGATGCACGCTTAGAACAAGTGGCGTTTAGCGATGCATACTACGACAACTCAGCGGCATTCGTGTCATTTGCAGGCAAGGTCGCTGACCAAGCTGCACTGAAAGGCAAGCGTGTGGGCGTACAAAATGGCTCTACTCACCAAAGCTTTTTGCTAGAACAAATGGCCGGTGTCACTGCCGTGCCATACGCAAGCTATCAAGATGCGTTTCTTGATATGAAAAATGGCCGTATCGATTCCGTGTTTGGTGATACTGCTGTCGTGGCTGAATGGTTCAAGAAGGAAAACGACCTTGCTTATGTCGGCGAGCACGTCACCAACGCACAATACTTTGGTAATGGCTTTGGTATTGCGGTCAACAAAGACAACCAAGCCTTGGTCGATCAACTGAATGCCGCTCTAAAAGCGGTAAAAGCAAACGGCGAATACCAAGCAATCTTCAATAAGTACTTCGGTAACTAATATGGCATTAACGGGTTACTCTCTTTCTCTCGCCCAAGCAAGCTGGATGACCATCCAGCTTGCGCTGGTCAGCTTAGCCGTCG
The DNA here is from genome assembly GCF_002265885.1 of Vibrio sp. 03_296. Classification (NCBI taxonomy): domain Bacteria; kingdom Pseudomonadati; phylum Pseudomonadota; class Gammaproteobacteria; order Vibrionales; family Vibrionaceae; genus Vibrio; species Vibrio sp. 03_296. The sequence continues at coordinate 118,051 of NZ_NPKW01000098.1, read as the reverse complement.
GTTTAGTGTTAGCGGTTGTTTTCGCCGGGGGCGAGATGACTCGTCATCGCCTAGTGAAATGGCCAACTATCGCACTTGTGACGGTGCTACGCGGCTTGCCTGAGCTTTTGGTGGTGCTGTTCATCTACTTTGGCTCAACACAAGTTCTGTTTCTACTGACTGGCGATTTTATCGAAGTAAGCCCGTTTCTTTCCGGTGTGATTGCTCTTTCTTTGATTTTTGCTTCCTACGCTTCTCAGACCATTCGCGGCGCATTGAAAGCCGTTAATAAGGGGCAACGTGAAGCGGCCAGTGCTCTTGGCATGAGCAAAAGCAGTACTTTTTTTAGAATTGTGTTACCGCAAGCGGTGCGCCATGCACTTCCAGGACTGACCAACCAATGGTTGGTATTATTGAAAGACACGGCTTTGGTGTCATTAATCGGCGTGACGGATCTTCTCAAGCAAGCACAACTGACCTCGGCGGCCACTCATGAAGCCTTTACTTGGTATGCCACCGCAGCGGCCATTTACTTAGTCATCACGCTTGTAACCCAACGCGTTGTAAAAATCATCGATGCCAAATTTTCCGCACAAGGATTGAGTCTTGATCAAGGAGCCAAAGCATGAAAGAACAACATCTCTGGCAACTGTTAGAAGGCTTAGTCACCAGTCTTGAGCTAACGGCGGTTTCACTGTTGGTGGGCTGTATTTTATCGTTGCTGATGACAGCAACGTTGATTCTACGCACACCTCTCTTACACTGGTTCAGCCGCGGCGTGATTACCTTGTTTACTGGCACGCCACTGCTCGTGCAGATTTTCCTGATCTATTACGGCCCAGGCCAGTTTGACGCCATTCGCGACAGCTTTGTTTGGCAATGGCTAAGCCAGCCTTGGTTTTGTGCCATGCTGGCACTGGCGCTAAACACGGCTGCTTACAGTACCCAATTGTTCAAAGGCGCATTTAACGCCATTCCATCAGGGCAGTGGCAAGCTTGTCGCGCGCTTGGGATGAACAAATTCGTGACATTGAAGGTGTTGCTACCTTACGCACTTCGCCGCGCCGTACCGGCTTATTCCAACGAAGTCATTTTGGTGTTCAAAGGCACCTCGTTAGCCAGCACCATCACCATCATGGATCTGATGGGATACGCGCAACGCATTAATGCGCAAACCTACGATACCTTGACGGTATTTGGTGTGGCGGGTGCTTTTTATCTCACCATCAATGCCATCATGACGCTGATTTTCCGCCAGGTAGAGAAAAAAGCGCTCGCGTTTGAAGCACACTGAAAAGCCTATCTTGCATCACATTTCGGCCGAAAAATTTCCATCTTTTCGGCCATTTAGCCGCGAAATGTTCTATTCGGTCGCTTTTCTGACGACAACTAGCCTCGTTCTCACTTTTCCCCTCTTCGTTGCCTATCTTTTGCTCTACAGTAGTGCTATCGCAATGCCAATTTTTTAGGAGAAGAGATGGGAAAACAGTATTTGGAGTTAACGCCGCAACACATCGACTTTATTCAACAGCAAAAGATTTTCTTCGTCGCAACCGCCGCGCAAACAGGCAGCGTCAATCTCTCCCCAAAAGGAGGGGACTCGCTAAGAGTTATCGACCATAAAACCATTGTTTGGCAAAACTTAACGGGCAGTGGCAACGAGTCCGCGGCTCATACGATTAAAAACCCACGCATGACTCTCATGTGGTGTGCGTTTGAAGGCGCACCGCTGATTCTTCGCACTTACGGCAACGCCACCGTACTTCATCAAACTGACCCACAATGGCAAAAGTACCTTGCCCTTTTCCCGGCCAGCGTCGCTACGCGGCAACTGTTTGTGTTGGACATCAACCTCGTGCAATCCTCTTGTGGAATGTCGGTCCCATTGTTTGATTATCAAGGTGATCGAGACGAACTTGCAGCATGGTCAGAGAAGCAAGGCAAAGAAGGCATTGAGGCCTATTGGCGCAAGAAAAATCAGCAAAGTATTGATGGGTTTGAAACGGAAATTGTCATTCGTACGGGTATCGATAGTTGAGCAAAAAAGCCACCACTTTTCAGTGGTGGCTTCGCTTGTCGAGATGACTCTGTCTTAATTATCGAGGGTCAAGGCCCAGCTTTTGCAGTACCAGTTTGAAGTTCTCGCGGCGTTCTTTCGCGTTGTGAACATCACCCGTTGAACACTTCAAATCTGGACAACCACGGTTTACGATACCTGAAACGTCATCGATAAATTGAGAACCTTGCAGACCGCTGTCCACGTACTTCTTCAACTCATTGTAGTAGTTCCAATCGCCGTACTTACCGCCCTCATCGTTGTAGGCTTGTACTGAGGTGACCCAGTAGAACAGGCCTGCGATCCACTTGATCTCTTTGTTCTCTTCCGAGCTACAAATCAGACCTGGGTTAGAACAAAAATCCAACTCTGCGTACAGTGGGTTCTCCGGTGGCGCTTCTACCGTGACGCCATCAATCGTTTTACCAATGGTTGATGGGTCAACGTGTGAACGACCTAAGTAGTGGTTGAGCGTACCAAAGTTTTGACGGCCTGTGGTTTGGATAACACCACGCCCCCACCAGCCACAGCCTTCCACGCTTTCTTGGCTGCTACCGTCCCAAATGAACTTACCGGCTTTCTGGCCAACGTAAGTCTTACACTCATCGCGTTCCCACACTTGTTTAGAGGTATCCACGCTTTCAGGAACATCGTTACAGTGGCCGTTGTTGGTCCAACGTCCTACTGCGCCGTTCACCAGCAGACCGCGCTCTTCAAGCACAGCATCTGGCGCGGCAAAGACAGGAGCCGGTGCGCCATACCATTTCGCATGAGTCAGAGCACTCACTTCCATCTTGTCATCGCGAGGACAAGAGTACGCATAATCCAAACCGGAGACTGGGTTGACACCGTAATCTGCGTATTTTTGACCAAGTTGCCCACAGCTGGCTGTCATTGGGTAATCCGTTGGCGCGCCATATTTCGTTTCAGACCAGTTGTTTTCATCACAGGCGTTGTAACGAATGGTCTCTTGCATACTTTGTGCAAGGAACGCAGCAATCGCGACTTTCGCGTATTTGATGTTGGTCGCGTCATCATCTTCATCGTTCATTAGCCAGAACTTGTTGCCCGCCACACCAATGTTGTGCATTGCGTTCAAACCATCGAGGAAATCGTTCCACTTATAAACGGTTGACGGAACCCACTGAGATTGAGGCGTTTCGTATAAGAAGACTTCGTTGTTCATGACATTTTCCGCATTCGTCAACTCTTGGTTGAGCGCTTCAATGCGAGTCAATGAACCTTTCTCTAACTCTTCACCTACGTAGTACAGCGGTACTTTTGCCGTTTGATACAGTTCAATCTTGCTGGTTAGTACAGGAGAGTCTTGGTCAAACATCAGTGCAAACACGTTACTGTAAGCCACTTTACGAATTTGCTGCTCACTTTGTGTGTTGCCCATGAAATAGTTGGCGCTTTGCTCAGTCGGCATATTGCTAAGCATTGCAGGCGCTTCAACGTAATCTGTAACCTGTTTGACGAACTCAAGCGCGTGATGCCACTGCTCGCTGGTTAGCGCAGCCGTCTCGCTCGACTTAGTAAAGGCGACAAAATCCGCTTTGTTTGCAGAATCCACTTTGTAAAGCTCGAAGTTATCCAGTAAATCCGCCGTGAAAACAGACGCTTCATCCCATACCGATTGACGGCCAGAATGCGTATCGTAAGCGAAGTCACCAATGCTCAGTGACCAACCAAATGTCGCTTGTGGAGCAAGCGTGGTGAAGATCAAGTTGTGCGCATTCGCCCAGCCTTTCACATCGTCACTCAGTGCATTAATCGCATCAATATCAATACGGCTACCCGTGATATCAATAGCATTCGTCAAGGCTTGTTTAACCGCAACCGTACCAAACGATGCACCTTTGTCTCGCGTGGCAAGATCCAGGACATCCGATTGAATCACGATGGATGCGGTACCTGCATTCTCTGCTTGATCCAAAACTGACACAAACGCACGCGTTAGTTGTTCTACATCGGCTAGGGCATCACTGCTGCTTGCTTCGACCGCCAGAGTATTTGGTGCTTGAGTTGATGGGCTAGCCACCACGAATGTGTTTGGCCAGCCTGCGACTTCTAGACGTACTGGGTCCATTGGGTTACGTAGTGACAGTGCTGGAGCAGTGCCCGGATCTGTGCCATCACAGTTTAAATGCAACGACCATGAGCTATCACTACCAGGAACCGTTTGTGTCCAGTAAACCGCTGAGTAAGCAATGTTTTTGTGGACCATGATGTCACCGCCCGTGGCGTGATCACCGCGAGTCCAATCTGGGTACACGTTGAAATCGGCACACAAACCACCCGGAGGCGGAGGGGTCGGCGTTTCTACTTTTTCAACGGTGATCTTCACACGCGCAGTCGATGTTAAGTTTTCCGCATCAGTGGCCACCGCTTCAAGAGTGACATCACCCACTTGAGATGCCGTCCAGTTGCATGAGTATTGGCTTTCTGTCGACGCGTTAAACGCACAAATTTGCTGGTTGTTTGCTTTTACGATAACGCGTGACAAGTCATCATCTGCGTCTGTCGCACGAACGGTGATCGCAACGGCATTGCCTTCTTCAAGCTTAGAGCCATTCGCTGGCGAAATAAAGCTAACTTCAGGACTCACAAAGTTTGGTTTTTCAACAGAAACTGCGATGCTGCGCTGCTCAACCAGTTGGTTGTTCTGGTCTAGCACCACCACTTTGAGTGCTGCGTCGCCCACTTCGCTTGGCGTCCAGGGGTGCGAGTATGTTGTTTGGGTCGGCGTGATATTACGTTGACCAAGTTTGCGGTCGTTTGCCCAAAACTCAAGAGTGGAAATCGAATCGCCTTCAACACGCGCTTGGATTGTTGTCGCCTGATCGACGGTAAGCGTTTGACCTTGTGTTGGTGCGACAAACGCCAGTTCACGCACAACAGGATCAACAGGTGGCTCAACCTGCTTCTCTTTCACCGTGATGCTGACGGCTTGCTCTTGTTTTAGACCAGAGTGACTTTCCACCATCGCTTTAATCGTGTGTGGCCCCACACCCGCTGACAGCCAATTTGCTTGGAAAGGTGCTTGTGTTACACGTGCGACTTGTTGGTTGTCAACGAAGAAAGTCACCGCTTTAACAGTGGTGTTGGTTGCGGTTACGTTTGCGAGCATGGTAACGGTTTGACCTTCTTCAAACTCCGCGCCATTCATTGGTGAGGCGATTTTCAGAGAAAGTTCTGGATCCCCCACTTCACCTTCATCGTCAGCAATCAGACGAATGGTATCTTGTAGCAGAGTCATATCCAATACGCCGCTCACACCGATTGTGAGCACAATGTTCTGGCCTGAAGGCAGTTGAGATTTCACCCAGCTACCATTATCGAAACCCAAAGCCAGCGTGTTTTTGAACACATTACCTTGCGCATTGCTGGTGAAACTCATATTGGGGTAACTGATTCCAGCCGCCGACCAAGAAGGCGAGGACATCGTTAGGTTTGAATCAAACACAATTTTGGCATCGCGAAGTTCAATGGCCTTCGAGCCTGTATTGGTAAGGCTGACCTTGTAGGTGTTCCACCATTGGCTTTCGGAACCAACAATTGAAATCTCGCTGTTTACTGCCGCCTGTGCGACAGGAAAAGCCATACTCACTGCGAGCGCAAGGACAGTAGGCACTAACCTTAGAGCTTTATTATTCATAATTGGACAACTTTTTTATTGAAGAAAAATTAGAATCTTCATTATATAAATCTGCAAAAGAAATAAGGCACGCAACGCATGTAACAAAATGTTTCTGAAAATACACATTTTAATCGAACGTATTTCATTAAGATTTTCTCATCAAACTCACCATAGAAAATTAAACTTAGAGATTGCTTCCTATAAATTGAATGAATTGATAACCAATTAAAAATAATTTATTTCAAAACGACAACGGAAAATAGACAAAGAAATGCCATGTAAGAATATTCCCACATTGTTATTTTTCATTTTAAAATTACAGAGAAACATTTTGTTACAAGATGAGCGAATTGCAATCATTGATGATCAACTTGATTATCCAACGTTCTGATAATGACCACCAATACTGTCTATAACTTACTATTTTTAGAGCATTTATTCTTGATGAACAAGAGGAAAAAGCCGAGCCAATCGGCGATAAATCGGCTCGGCATTTCCCTCCTTATCACACTCATAACTCAAGCATGAAGAATGAAGGAGGAGATCGAGGATTTAAACGACACTCGATGTTTCAAACTCTCGCAAAACTTGCACTAATGGTTTGGGTTTATAAACTCCAAAACCTTGCGCATAAGTAATATGCCATTGTTTAAGCATCTCAATGTGTTGTTCACTTTCGACAAATTCAGCCACGGTTTCCAAACCAATATCATTGGCGACATTGCTTATTGACTCAACAATTAATCTGTCGGTTTCATTGAACGGCAGATCTTTTATAAACTCCCCGTCTATTTTGACAATATCAAGCGGTAGACGTCTTAAATAAGCAAAGCTCGCGTAACCAGTACCAAAATCATCCAACGCAATTTTACACCCTGCAGTTCGCAGCACTTTGAGTGTTTCAATCGCCTGCTCTTCATTTTGCAGTGCGGAGGACTCGGTCACTTCAAAACATATTTTATCTAGGGGCACTCGGTACTGGTGCGCTTTTTCGATAATCCACGTACTCAAACCAGCCATCGCCAGTGATCGGGCGGTTAAGTTCACCGCACATTTTTCCACACGGCACCAATGACGCACTTGCTCGCTCAATAAACGGAATGTCTGCTCCACCACCCACTGATCTAACTGCACTTCTAACCCAAACTGGTTAATCAAAGGAAAGAACTCTGATGGCAGCAAACGGTTGTCCTGCGACGTTTTCACTCGCGTTAGCACTTCAAAGCTTAATTGCTGAGAACTAGGATCTGCCAATTTCATGTAGCGCTGGCAATAGAGTTCAAACTCGTTATTTTTAAATACGCGCTGAATGTAGGCGAGTTTGTCGATCTGAGATTCTGCGATCGCCTCACCATCAATCCAGTTCACTTGCTGATTGCTGCCTTGATGCTCACACAGATGCGAGACGACATCGGTTAAGTCTTCTCCGTGTTTTACCACGACACAATGCAGTGTCGGAGAAACCAGTGAGATCGACGTTCCTCGCCAATAAAACTGGAAATTGTCGAGCTGCTGAGCCATCTCCGCCACAAACGGTTTCATTCGTTCATCACCTTCAATAAACCCCAATACGCCAGTCGAAAATGGAGGGCGATAACACTTGGCGTTCTCATCTTGGTTTCGATTGACGAATTGAAAAATCTGTCTAATCAGTTGCGCTTTGCCATCGTGCCCTAACTCGCTTAAACGAGACAACGTTGGTGACAAATCGAGATAAATCAACACGGCCTTGGGAATCGTCGTGAGGTCTTCCTCAAGTTGAGAGAGGTTAAACAACCCTGTGTAAGGGTCTATTCGCTCTGCACGAATCTGCTGTTGTGCCAGCTCATAGTGCTTTATCGCGTACCCACCGACAAAATAGCCCAATACCGTGACAACATTTAAAATCAACAATAAGCCGAAAAACTGCTCGTCCAGTATTTGATAGGTATTCACCCGATTAAGGCTGTCGTTCGCCATCACCAGGATGGCTAACGTTCCCATGAATAACGGGCGAATCAAGCCGTGCTTGCCAAACCCAACAATCACCAGTACCAACAGGACAAAGCAGGAAGAATAGAGCGTAAAGGAGCTAGGATGTTGAATTGCGACAGCCATCAATGAAAAACAGCACAACAGCCACAACCAATACGAAGGCGATGTTTTCGAAGAGCGTCGCAGTAACTTATCGAGAATCAGATATTCATGCCGTTCATTTTTGAGCAGCATGGCAAGCAAAATCACCAACGCTGGTGTCACCGTTAGCTGAGTCAGCGCACTGCCTAACACCGAATAAAGCAAGAACTCGCGCGTCATATGCAGTTGTTCACTCAAAGCACTGATGACACTGATCATAAACGTACTCATCAATGGATAGAACAAGCCAAACGTCACCGAATAAGCCAACAGTCGCTTCATGGCTGAATAGCCTTCGAGACGTTTTTCTATTTGGATGAACAGCAGCGCAGTGGCAATCGGCAAAAGTGGCAACAACAGCGCGTACAAGAGTGCCACTTCGAATGGCCGACCAACGTGCAAATAATAACTGAAGAAAGCGAGAATAATCGGCAGCAGTACTTTAAGGTGAAACACCAATACAGCCGAAATCACGACAGACGCGACGAAAGAAATCAACTGATACTGTTCATGATGAATAGAGAATTGACTTGACGTCCAAAATGCCAGCAGGACAGCAAAGTAAGCGGCCACACCAATCCCAATATTGGGCAGTTTTACTATTTTTGGTTGCATGATTTAGCCTCTTATGAATGCTTACACATGATAACCAAGTTGAAGTGCAACTGCCATGTTATAAATAAGAACTCTATTTACAAAATCAACTTAAGCACTGAGTTTGTCGTAAGGTGATCATCCTCTGATGCAACAAGGATGTTTCACAAAACGTGTATTGTATGAAGTATGTCGAAAGGCTTGCTCAAAAGTCGCCTCTCCCACTGCCATCGCCTTTACCTGACACATTGCTAGACCATACTCATTTGCACAATATACCCAAGCAACTTCAAGATGCAGGATTCAGATCTTAACTCACGTCTTGAGGTTGTTTGGGTATATCAACAGCCAAGGAAAGGACATGTTTCATCGACTCATATGCAGCTTAGCGCTAGGACTTTGCGCCGCAAGCACACTCGCACAATCACTGCCAGCCACTCATCACAATCTCACTTTTGAAGGGCGAAACAGCAAAAATTATCAAGACGGTTCCGTTACGGTCAATTGGCCAGGTTCAACGCTGAAAACACGCTTCATCGGCAGCCACTTTGCCCTCACCATGCAAGGGAATGGCGACTATTTTGATGTATTGGTTGACGGTAAGCTGAGCAAAACACTGATGACGCAACCCAATGGCGTGACGGAAACCTTCGAGATCTTTGCATCGGAAAGCGCACAACATGTGTTGCTCGAAGTGGTTAAACGAACTGAAAACTACGCCAGCATGAGCCGTTTTCTCTCGGTTGAACACAACGGTTCACTAGACGGAGTGTGGGGACACAAGCCGCATATTCTCTTTATTGGAGATTCCATCAGCGCTGGCTTTGGCAGTGAATCAGAAAAAAGGGAATGTACATGGGAAGAAGTCTACGCCACCTCCAATGCGCGTTTGGCTTTTCCTTACCAAACGGGCCAGCAGCTCAACACAACCATTACTCAAGTGTCTTTCTCTGGGTTAGGGTTAATTCGTAACTGGGGAGGAAACCAACCACACCATAACCTCACCACCTACACAGACAAAGTATCCGCAGTCTATGGTCTAACACTCGATTATGAAGACAAGTTTCCCAATCTGATTGTGGTGGAAGTGGGCACCAACGATTTTAGTACCGATCCGCAAGCCCATGAACCTTGGAGCAACATTGAAGAGGTCAAACAAGCGTGGACCGAACGTATGGTGGAATATGTGAGTGAGTTGAAACACCGCTATCATGAGGTGCCGATCATCCTCATGCCGCGTCCTGCGTACCCGTATGACTACATTATTCCCGCAACTCAGGACGCCATAGAAACCTTGGCACAGCAAGAGATCCATCAGGTCTATAGCCATACCTTTGTTTCACCACTTGAAGGCTGCATCTGGCACCCTACGGCGCAAGAACACCGCGAGATTGCCACACAACTTTCACAGTTTATTCGTCAACAAGCACTTTTGACGCCCCCATACTAATGGATAAATCAACGCTCACAGCCGCGAGAGACGTGGTTGTGAGCGTACTGCTCCTCCGCACCACCAGCCTGCTAAATCAAGAGTTTATTTTTCCATTAAAGCCGCAAAATAGTCGTCAATTAACTGGAAGTAACTGCCATCTTGTTTCATCTTGAGCAGCTCCAAGTCAAAGCGTTGGCGCAGTTCACTATGCTGATTTTGCTTGGAAAACGCGATGTAGCTGAGGGTGGTTTGCATCGGTGGCATCAGAATCTCAAGTTGTTGCGACAGCCCTAAAGAGGCAATCACGCTTCGCGCACCAAACTCATTAGACACCCACAAATCAACACGGCCTGCACTGAGCATCAGCGCACACTGCTCAGCGGAATTTTGCCGTATCACCGATTTAAACTGATTGGTATTGATCGCGTCATCCATGATCGCCCCATAGCTGACTTTGTTCACCACACACAATGTCCGTTGTTTGAAGGCTCTTTGCTCAATCTGGCTAGCATCAACGGGCCCGTTGTCCATCTGAACTAAACTGATATTTTGCCTGAACAGGACTTGTTCACTGAAATCAGCAAAACGTTCCCTCTGCTCGGTTTTAAAAATAGTAAAAATGGCATCTGCTTGGCCCGATTCAACATAGTTCAATGCTCTTGCCCAAGGCAGCACGGTGATTTTTATCGGCTGTTGCAGTTTAGCAAAGGCATGTTCTACCAAAGTCACAGCAACGCCCGAAACCACATCGTCTCGTGTTTCTATGTATGGCGGGTACTCTAGTGTGACGATTTCTAACACACGCTTTTCATTCGCCATCGCGCCAAACGACAGCCACACTGAGATAATCAATAGGAATTTATTTTTCACGATGATCTCCCTACATCGGATTTACCTATACCAACAATATATACAATCGATTTTATTGTTGCGTAATACCTAATTAATCTGTGGACATTGCCGGAGCAACATTGCGCATTGTTAGTCGTGCTTGTCCGAAAACCCGTTGCTCCGGCTTTTTTATCCTTTTTGTTATTGCAGGAGTACTAAGATGAATTTCTTTCAACTATTTGATACTGAAGAACTGTTTATTTTTTATGGTTAAAGCAAAAAATAAACGAATAAAATAGGTTTAGCGCTAACTCTTTGTTTTGTCGCACACAAGAATAAACAAGATGTCAATCACAAAAATAGGCCAATTTGATTATTATTTAATCAATTACTACTTTTCTATTATTAACGCCCAAAAGAAGAGTAGCTGCAGTGAAAAGTTTAAAAGTCGTCTTTCTGCTTCAAGTCATATTTGCAGTGACATTGGTGTTACTTGTTTCCGCTTTCATCAAGTATCAAGATTTTAAGCAAAGCCTCACCGCCGATCTGCATACCAGTGTACAAAACACCAGCCAGCGCATGTCTGTCAGCTTACCTAGAGCAGTATGGGATTTCGACCTCGACACGGCGCGCACTGCCATTTCTGCCGAACTCAATCTTCCTGAAATATCGGCGATTCAATTGACCGATACCCAAGGGGCAGAACTGCTGTTTTTGAGATTAGAGGGACAAGGGGAAAACAAAAAACTCACCGATGTCAAAAACAAACAACGCTATTCTGAACAACAGAGCTTGTCACGCGAGTTAACCTTTCTCGATTATGGCGAAGAAAAGCCGGTCGGTACGGTGAAAGTCTTTTTTGACACGGCCATTTTGGAACAAAAACTGCGTGAGTCCCTATTACTCAACATCATTGAGCTCGTCGTTTTAGATCTGATCATTTCCATCGTTATTGTCGCGGTACTCGCGGCCACTGTGCTACGGCCAATTCGTCAGTTGACGGAGGTCATTCACGACCTCTCTTCTGGGGATGGCGATTTATCCAACAAGCTCGCACCAGCCCGTTTCAAAGAGTTTGATGACATTACCGATGGTATCAACACCTTCACTGAATCGCTTCGCGTGATTGTGCAAGACGTCAGTCTGTCGTCGGTGACGTTGGAAGAGAAAGCCCGCGCTAACGGTACAGCGGCCAGAACCAATGCCGACAAGCTTAACCAGCAACGCCACCAGCTGACGACCGTCGCCGCCGCCGCGACAGAGCTAAACCATTCGGTCTCTATCGTTGCCGATACTGCGGCGCAAACCGCTGACCAAGCCCATACCGCGACCGATCTTACCCACAGCGTTAATGAGGCGATCGAAAAATCTGCCAGCGAAATTGTCAATATGCGTGAAGAAATGGATCACGTGAATCAAGAAATGCACATTCTTGTTGGAGAAGGTGACAAGATCACCACCGTCCTCAATGTCATCAACGACATTTCTGAGCAGACCAACCTGCTGGCGCTCAATGCAGCAATTGAAGCGGCCCGAGCTGGTGAACAGGGCCGAGGCTTCGCGGTCGTCGCCGATGAAGTGCGTAATTTGGCAGTGAAAACCAGTCAATCCACCGAACAGATCCAAAAGAACATTGTTGCTTTGGGCAACGCCACCAACTCGGTAGAACAAGAGCTGAGCCGTATCGCCTCTTTGCTGGAAAAGACCGCCAGTCGTGTGAGTGAATCGCAACACTCCGTCAATCAAGTACAGGAGTTGATCAGCATTATCTCGGATCGCAATGGGCAAATATCCCAAGCCACCGAGGAACAAAGGCAAGCTGTGGAAGAGATCAGCCAAGCGATCGTCGAAGCGTCTGAAGCTTCCAATGATGTTTCCTCAGGAGCGGTCCAAACCGCGCAACGAACAGAAGAGGTGCTCAGCCTGAGTAAAAACATCGCACAGCACATGAAAAAATTCAGAACCTAGCTCATGGATGGCTGTGGAACATCCTAAGCCCCAAAACAATAGGCCAGATTGGATAAACCAAAGAGGATAACTCATGAATAAGCTCTTATTTGTTGTGACAACTCTATTGCTCTCTTTTTTGAGTCACGCAGCAACCATCACAGCCGCCCAAGACCCTTGGGCTCCATTTGTGCAACAAAACAACGCCAACCCAGGTATTTCGGTGGAAATTGTTATCGAAGCCTTTAAAACCCAAGGGCACGATGTGGATTTTAAAATCATGCCGTGGACCAGAGCCTTGAATGAAGTCAAAGACGGACGGGTTGATGTCCTTGTCGCCACTTGGTTTACCCAAGAACGCACCTCATACCTCAACTACAGTCAGCCCTATCTGGAAAATTCACTCAAGTTTATCAAACGCAGTGGTGATGGATTTGAATACAATGGCATGGACAGTTTAAGTGGCAAAAACGTTGGTATTATTCGCAACTACGGTTATGGGGACGAGTTCCTAAAAGCCACTAATTTCAACAAACCCGAAGCGAACGACTTGGTGGCAAACGCAAAAAAATTGCTGGCCAAACGCATTGATTTGACCTTGGAGGATGAACTGGTGGCTAAAGCCACTCTGTCCGGTGCGGGCATGACTTTAAGTGATTTTGACTTTACCAATAACGCCCTTTCCGTCAATCCATTGCACGTCACATCAGGTTTAGCCAACGCCAAAAATGGTGAAATTATTGAGGCATTTAATAAGGGTCTCGCAGAGATCAAAGCAAACGGCACCTTTGACAAAATCCTGATGAAATACGGCATCCAATAACTTGCCTTTCACGCTAACAAAACGCAAACAGCCCAGATCACTCTGGGCTGTTATTGAACTTCTCAGTAAAGCTCACGTTTATAGTGCGATCTCACCACCGTCTTCGCGGCGAATCACCACCGTCGCTGCACGTGGGCGCACGGTCATGCCTGCTGGCGTTTCTTCAGCCGCATTATCGCTGTATGGCCAATTGCCTGGATGTTGGATATTCACAAACAGCGATTTGTAATCTGGACTGATGGCAAAGCCAGTCACTTCACAACCATTCGGTCCAACAAAGAAGCGTTTCAATTGCGCTTGGTTAGACGCATTAACTTGTGTTTGCGCGCCCGTTTCATCCACCATGCGTGAAGGCACCACCGCCAACATTTGATCGTTGGTATAACTGGTCACTTCACCCGCACCGTTATCGGTTTGAATCCACAAGATCCCGCGGCCGTCAAACGCCAAACCATCAGGGCTGGCAAACTGGTTTAAATCGGTTAACCCAGAACGGTTTGTCTCTGCATCGCCGTTCGCTGGTGAACCAAAGACAAAGATATCCCAACTAAATTCTGTGGCACTCGCCCCTTCATCCCAACGAATCACATGACCAAACTTGTTGTTTAGGCGTGGGTTGGCCGGGTTTGCTTCAGTACGTTTGCTGTTGTTGGTCAGCGTGAGGTATACCGTACCCGTAAATGGATCTACCGTGCACCACTCAGGTCTATCCATTGGCGTGGCACCAACCCGATCTGCCGCACCTGCGGTATTTAAGATAATGTCCGCCAGCGTTGAAAAATGGTCGGCCAAAGTACCGCCCGAGGTGGTTACACTGCTTAAAGTGAGTGGCAACCAAGATCCACTACCATCTTCATTAAAACGCGCGACATACAAGGTGCCTTCGTCCATGTACTTGTCCCCGGTCGCTAAACGGTGGCTTGGATTGGCGTCGCTAGCATCCCACAATGCTTTTGATTCAAACTTGTAGAGGTATTCAAAACGAGAATCGTGGCCGGAATAAAACACCACCGGCTTGCCCGCAACAAGCTTGCCAAAGGTACACCCTTCATGGCGAAAACGGCCCAGTGCCGTGCGTTTTTTCGCGCGTGAATTGGCGGTGTAAGGGTCAATTTCCACAATATAGCCGTGACCATTGGCTTCATTACGATAATCATCTTGCGCAGAGGCGCCCGTTGGCAACAAGTTGAATCGGGTGAACTCGTCTAAACGCTCCTCGGCATCGCCTGCCAACGTTTCCCATGCATAACGAGTGGTACCGGAACCATCAATACCAATGCGATCTTGTTCTGCGGTACGCGTTCCTGTGTTAATGAAATAGCCAGGCCAGTTTTCTTCACACGTAAGGTAAGTGCCCCAAGGGGTATAACCGTTACCACAGTTGTTCAGTGTGCCGCGCGCCTGACTGCCGTCGGGTGAAAAACGGGTAACGAGGTGAGAGGAATAAGCCATTGGGCCTGAGATGTCCATGACCGTTGCACCAGTATAACGGCGATTCAATGGATCACTGTCGACCATTTTCCACACATCATTGTCGAGTTGGATTCGAACCACTGAGACCCCGTGAGCGTTGATCTCTTTACGTACTTCATCAACAACAGTACGCGCACCGTTAAGCACCGTCGGACCCGCTGGATGCAAAGCCGCGAGATCGATGTACTCGTGGTTCACGCACAGTAAACCATCGTTTGGATTGCCATTGATCGGGAAGAAATGCATGCCATCATGGTGCATGCCCAATGCATTGAGTTGGTCTTCTGCGGTGTTGCTGCCATCCGCTTGCCACGCGCTGGCATTGCCATTTAAAGGCGTACCCCATGGCACCAACACTTGTGCTTTGTAGCCATTTGGAACGCTCACGGCATCGGTGAGTGATCCTGCAATAGAGTCAAAATTCAAAACAGCTTGAGATTGAGTACCAGAAGCACCACCTGCGACACTTCCGCTGTTTGAAGAGCTGTTGCAACCGGCGAGACCAAATGCGCCAAAGGCTGTCATAGCACTAATGCCTAAACCACCTTTCAAAATGTTGCGACGGGATAAACTCGCTTCTAACACCTCCTCAAAAGGTTTGTTTTTGCTTTGGTTGTAGCGAGTCGCGTCGAAGGTTTCCTTACTCATGATGTTTATCTCTTGGGTTAATGAAGTTGAGCGCGACCCAAGATAGGCTAGAAAAATGACAAAACAGGTCTATCTTTATGAATGTTTTGTTGTGTTTGTGTTGTCAGTTGGTCAATTCATTGAATATTGACGCAATTGTATTTGGTTTCATGGGCAATCAAGAGTATAAAGAGCTCGCCTATGCTTGAGGTCGTCATCTTTTAAGTCTAGAACTTCCCCCTAGAGTTGCTGAGTGAAACGCAACACAAGCAAGCACATTTTAGTCAATATAAATCGAGAGAAGACCATGAAACTAGATAAAGTGGAAAACAAAAATCGCCGCCTACGTAAAAAACTCTTTTTAGGTGAATTCGCTATTCTCGGTTTCGAGATCAGCTGTGAAACCGATATTCACGACTTTGATCGTTACGACGTGTTCGTTGATGACTTCATTGATTTTATTGACGCAAAAGGCCTATGTTTTGGTGGTGGCGGTCTTGAGCACTTTGAAGGTTTCATCTGTGCGAAAGAGCGTTACGAAAGCGCAACTGAAGAACAGCGCGCCGCCGTTGTAGAATGGTTGAACGCACGTGCAGAAGTGAAATCTGTATTGGTAAGTGACCTAGCAGATGCGAACTACTTATAATTCGCAGCGGAATGAAGAAACGGCCCATGATGGGCCGTTTTTGTTTTGGCTTAAAGTGTTTGATCGTTTTCACTCACTAGGGTAACCACACTGTCATCATACAGATGAAAAAAAGCCGTAAACCGCTTCTGAAGCATGTTTTGTTCTGCCCCTCGACACAAACGTAACGTCAGCTTACCGCGATGAAGATCGATCTCCTCTACGTAGGAATGGGCGAATTCCAAGTAACGACCGACTGTCGGATAAATCGCTTTAAATAAGCTTTCTTTGGCAGAAAAAATCAAGGTCACCAAACGATGGATTGGCCAATCCGTCGATGCCACCAAAGCCCGCTCTTGTGGCGTTATCAAAATCAGCGGCATAATTTCCTTTGCTGCACGTTCACTGACAAATCTCTCCATATCAATACCAAGTTTTGCATGTTTGTGCATTTTTCTTGCCACACAAACCGCAGTGTGATTGGTATGCGATATGCTGCCAAGCCATCCTGACGGCCATTGCGGTGCTCGGTGTTCCCCGACAAAAACATGATGTGAAGGACTTTTAAGCGCCACTAACGCATCACGCGCGACCACGCGACCAGCCACAAACTCCGCCCGACGCTTGCTACTTGCCTGCTGCAGTGAATCTGGCAACGCGATCTGCCACGCTTGCGCACTGTTGGGCAGAAAGCTAGACGCCTCAAACTGACGTTGCCAAACCGTGTATCCACCTAAACTCAATGTGGTGGGTTCTGAGATCCACATCGGTTTACGCGCCTTTGTGTGCCAGACAGGCTGTTGCCTCTAACGCTGCCACTTGTTCTTGTAGCTGATCCAAATCCTGATCCTGCGCGACACAATCAGCGAACACCTCAAACAAGCGACGATTGACGTTCGAAAGCAGCGTCACTTGAGCTGGACTGTAATTTTTGTTCATGTAACTCATCATCACGCGCAGAGTTTGCTCGCCATCAATGCTCTCTTCCATGACTTCAAACTGCAGCCCCAAACCCGATTCACTTTTGTCTGGATCAACTTGTTGGAAGCGGACACGCTCGTTTTCAGGCAGTTCAAACGCACCATGAAATTTGTTCTTGGCGTGCAATTGAATGAAGACTTCAAACATATGTCCTTCGGTGCCGTGGTCAACCCCTTTTAAGCCCTCTTCAATCAGATCAATAGGAATATCCGTGTAAGACATAGATTCATTGATGCTGTTTTTTACCTGCTCAATCAACTGCCAGATGGATTTGACCCCAGCGAAATCGACCAATTGCACGCCTAGCGTAGTGAAATACCCGACCGTATCAAAATAGTCTGCATCCAAACGGCCAGCGGCAGGTGTGCCGACGATCAGCTTTTCAGGCGCACCCAGTAAGCGTAATGAAGCGGCAATAGCGGCATACACGACGTTGAACAACGACGCACTGCGCGCTTTAGCCAAAACATACAGCTGGCGACTGACGCGCTGAGGAATTTTTATTTCTACCCAACCGCCTTCACCACATTCGACTTGTTGTTCAACACTTAACGGATGATGAGCGGGAAAGATCGGCTCCGCCCAAGGCAGCCCTTCAAATTTGTTCAGCCAGTAGGATAAATGCGCTTGGTTAACATCGGAAGCACGTTGTTTTCTGGCGAACTCATGGAACGGTCGTGGCTGCATTGGCCACTGCGGTTCGCGACCTTGAACATAACACCGATAAGCCAGCGCCAATTCATCCATCATGGTGTTCAACGACCACTCATCCAGTACGATGTGGTGGAACAGCAGAGACAAGTACTGGGCTCCGTCAGCATCGTCCGTCACAAACCTCAGCCGCAGGGGTAATTCGTTGTCCAGATCAAACGCGTACTCAGCTTCTTGCGCCAAAAGGTCGTTAACCGGCAATCCTTCACTTTGCTGCGAAGTCCAAAACCATTGATACTCTGCCAGTTTTTCTACCGGAATCACTTGCTGATATGGCTGGTTGTCTTCGGTGGAAAATCGCGTACGCAGCCCAGTGTGGCGCAGCAAAATTGCATGGAAAGCCCGGCCAAATGCCGCTTCATCAACACGATCCAAAAACTTCAGCGCAAACGGCAAATTGAAGATATTGTTGAGACCAACGCTGGCGTATTTGCTCATCGCTTTCCACAAAGAATTTTGTGCCAATGACAACGGCGCTTTGTCCAATGCGATGGGGTTGCGCTGCGATGGTACTGCTGCCTTGGCGTCGAAGTGAGACGGCTGATGCACTATCGCCTGATACACTCTCGCCTGTTGCGCCAACTGTTTCGCACTCGGGAAGCTGAACATGTCGTTGATGTGGATTTCTATGCCATGATCCGATAGCAGTCGACCAATCACTCTGGTCGCGATGAGGGAGTGGCCACCAAAATCAAAAAAGTCATCGTCAGCCGCCATCGTTTGGTTCGCAAGCGCCGTACGAAACTCTGCCAAGATCGCCGCTTCCACCGCAGCTTGCGTTTGCTCATGAGTTTGCATCGTGGTGTTACTGATGTTTGCTGGCTCGCGGTTGTCAGACTCATGCAAATGCAAAGAGCTGGCGGCTTTACCTCCAATCAGGGCGACAAACTGCTCAAGCATAAAGGCGCCAATGTGTGGCGATGCACCAGCAGCCAGTGTTAGCTCTAGTACCAATGCTCCCTGACAATTCAGACCCACACCTAATGTTACCGCAAACTTGGGATGTGCCGCGGCAAACAAAAGCTTTTCGGCGTTGACCTGATCCAATTGCAGATGCACCGAAGGGTCCACCAGCCAAGTAACGAGGGCTGCCCCTTGTTGACCATGATAGGAGGCTGAATAATGTTCGCGGCTTAGGTTGAGCTGCGCCAGTATTTCCGCACTGCTGCGCTCCATCGGGGTGGATACATGAGGCACCTTAACCGCGATTAACCCCGTTTCAATCATCGCGCCATTAAGCTCAAACGCTCGACGTTCCACATCATAAGGCAGATATAAGTCGAACTGTTGAGCGTGGGCGTTGACCGCTAAAAAGCGGGCAAACAGTGCGGCAATGACAGAAAGCACCTCTTTTTTATTTGGTTGAGACAACCCATAGTCTTCCAGCACACTGCCTTGTAGAGAAACACGATACTTACGGGCAAGCAACGAGCGCTCGGGTGAATGCGTTGGCGTCGCTGGCCAACTTTGCTCGATCACAATGTCAGGCTGCGCACTTTGCAACCATGCAAAGCAAGTATTGCCGATATCCCTTTGAGGGGTGAGAGGCGTATAGCCGACATGAGCACTTCGGCCCGGTGAAGCCCCTTCCCAATCGCGCTTCAACGACGGCTGGTTGTAGCGCGCACTCAAACGCTGGAACACACTTTGCCAATCCATTCGCTCACTGAGGATCTGGTGCGTCACGACGCCAAGCACGACACCGTCAATGTCACCGCTGTACAAGACAAAACGAATCGGCGCATCGTCATCTAGGGCTATGGGTTGGTTTTGCAACGCCATTAAATGCTGCATCGCCTGTTCGAGTGAAACAACATTCTCGATATCAACACGGAGTAAACTCGCTTCAATCCCTTGTTTAGTCAGGCCTAACGCGTCGTTAAACAGGTAGCGCTGATTGAATAGGGGAAAATCTTGCGACAACTGAGAAAGCGCAGCCACCAATTTACCCATGTTCACTTCACCAGTCAGATGGTAAGCGGAAGCATACTGGCTACGTCCATCACCATGTTGTTGGTGATACAGCCAAACTCGTTGCTCAAACTCGCTCACGCTAAGCGATGGCTCGATAGTTTGTAGTGGGATACCGTCTCGATGGGCTTCCAGCTTGGAAACATCCAGGTTAAGCGTCATATTCCTTTCTCCAAAAGGCGCCATTGCGCCATTTCACGGCGATAAAATCGGTTAATAAATTAAGGCTGGCTATGCGAGTAAAGCCGCGACCTGTTGCGCAGATTGACAGCGAAGCAACTGCGAGGCGCTCAACTGGCTAGCAAAGCGTTGATTCAAAAGTGAAGCAATGCTGACAAGGTGAAACGGAAGTAATCCCCTCGACAAAAATGCCAACTCTTGCGCATCATCGAAAGGCTCATCTGTCGCGATCACTTGTCGATAAATCTGTTCAATCTGTGCAAGTAGAGTTGGCTTCAGCACCTCCCCTTGCTCACGCTCGATATGCATGGAGGATTTGCTTGGCAGTAAAGAGGCCGCCACTTGCGCTTGGCACTGCTTTCTATCGACTTTGCCATTGGCGGAAAGAGGCAGAACGGTCATCGGCATAAAGTGGGTTGGGATGTGCGATTGAGGTAAACATTGCTGAGCAAACTGGCGCAGTTGCTGAGCAGTCAGCGGCTTATCTGAATTCAGAGTAAAGAGCGCCGCCAAAGCACTATCCCCATTGCCATCGAGATAATCGACGACAACCGCATTGGCGATCAAAGGATGCTTCAACAGCTCTTTTTCAATATCCGGCAAAGAGACTCTCACCCCGCGAACTTTGACATAACCATTCACTCGGCTAGCGAAAATGATGTTGCCATCTTGTCGGTAGTAACCTTGGTCACCGGTTCGAAACGCGCGTACAGGCTCGCCACGATCATCATAGATGGTGACAAAATCCGTCTGCTTCAGTTCGCCGTTTTCTAAATAGCCTTGCGCTAAGTTCACCCCGACGGTGTAAATGCGCCCAACCACCCCTTGAGGCACATGCTGCTGCCTCTCATCCAAAATGAAATAGCGATTCCCCGGCAATGGCCGTCCATAAGGAATGGTCGACACATCCACATCCGTCAGTTCATGCCAAATACTCCAAATGGTGGTTTCTGTCGGTCCGCCAAGCGAAATCAAACGGGTCGAACTCTCCAGTGCGCGTAGTTGAGCAATAGTCGCTGGTTTAATGTAGTCGCCACCTTGGGCAACCAAACGCAACGATTGCAGTTGCGAGCCTTGCGAGCAAGAAAGCAGCATTTCCAAAATCGCCGGCACTGACACCCAAATCGTCACCTTATGCTGCTCGATCAATTGGTTCCATTTCAACGCATCTTTTTCACCATCGGCGCCAGGAAGCACCAGCGTCGCCCCGGTGCTAAAAGCCGCAAACACGTCAAACACCGACATATCGTGGTGATACGGTGTCACGGACATGATCACATCCTGAGACGAAATCGACCACTCACGGCAGGTTTGACCAATGACATTGGACGTCGCTTGATTATTGACCACCACGCATTTCGGCTTGCCAGTGGTGCCTGAGGTATACAGATAGTAGGCCGTTTGGGTGCTTTGACTTAAACGCGACAACTGTTCATAACTCGGCAACGGAGCCTCACTTGCGATGGGGCAGAGGAGCTCTGAGAAGGTGACGGATTCCACAACGTCACCGTGTTGCGTGACCACCAGTTCCGCGTTGCAATTGCTGAGCAAATAAGCCAATCGGTCATGAGGTGAGGAGGCATCAATGGGTACCCATACCATGCCCGACAGTGAGCATGCCAACGTCATCACCAAGTGCTCCACACTTCGTGGAAGACAGATAGCCACCACGCTGCCTTGTTGCAACCCTCTGGCATTAAGGTGGCGCATTACACAAGTGACTTTCGAGCCCAGTTCTGCATACGAAACCGCGGTTTCACCACAAATGATCGCCGTTTTTTCGTTGGTTTCATCAAACAGTTGACGCGCAATGTGCGACAAGAAATCCGAAGGGTAACAGTGCGTTTCATCGCTATTGAGGCGATAGTGGGAAAGATCAAGAAAAGACGAGGTTGGCAAGAGTCCTTGCTGGGATTCAGACAGTTGTCGCAACAGCGTTTTGAGCGCATTGAGAATATCGCACACAACGTTCGTCTCCAGCGCATCCACCGCGTAATCGAAGCTGATAATGAGATTTTTCTGCTCATCGTAAGTCAGTCGGATGTCCAATGCCATTTGCGGTGTCTGAGTCACCCCAGAAAAGAGCGCCACATCGTCGGTTTCTTTGAGCGTCTGCCATGACAAGCCATTAGTGATCACCACAGGCAAAGCTAATGCAGGTGAAGAGCCATTTATCAATAAGCGGTTTACGTCCACCCCCGAAAAATCGAGGTGTTCCAGCGCTTCCAGCATATTCGATTGCAATTCAAGAGCTTGACTCAGCACAGAGGCGTCCGATTTTTCATGCTCTAAAATCACAAAAGTGGATTCAT
Source organism: Vibrio sp. 03_296 (assembly GCF_002265885.1). Taxonomy (NCBI): domain Bacteria; kingdom Pseudomonadati; phylum Pseudomonadota; class Gammaproteobacteria; order Vibrionales; family Vibrionaceae; genus Vibrio; species Vibrio sp. 03_296. Next base: position 95,751 of record NZ_NPKW01000098.1, on the reverse strand, counting down.
TGCCCGCCAACTCATCTTGCTGCGGTATCACCACCGGAAAACCAATTCGCATACCATTTTCGGTTGTCCAACAAGCCAACACTTGCACAATAGCGGCGGTCAACAATGAGTTGACGAACAGACCATTTTCCACCCCCATCTGGGTCAGTTGTTGCAGCTCAGAACGGCGAATTTGCAAGCTTTCTCGCGCATAACGAGAAGTGCGGATGGTCTCCAGCGGTTGCTTCCAAGGCAATGCTGGAGGCAAGCAGTCACGATGCAATTTTTCTTGCCAATAGCGTTCGTCTTGCGCTCGTTTCGCAGTATCTATGACGGCCCCTTGACGCTTTGGTGAGCGAGGGGCCATCAAACCTTGAATGCCATCTTCTTGCTGACCAAACAGCGCAGCGAGAATGATCGAATGACTACGCCCATCAACAATCAAGGCATCAAAGCTGGTGAAAATAATGGTGTTTATTCGACTGGCGTACTCTGGGGGTAATTGAACGACACACACTTCCCAAGGCGAACCGCTTAAATCGTGCATTTTATGTCGATAGTGCTCGCGAAGTGGCTCCACCGCTAAAAGTGCTTTTTCACGAGAAAGGAGCTGAAAATCAAACGTTTTTAAATTGAGTTCAATAATGGGAGAAACAAACTGCAGCAATTTATCTTGATCGATGTGCGTCCTCAATGCCGGGATCTGTTCAACCAAGCGGGTGAGATTTTCTCGCACCGTCTCAGTTGCCAAGTTGCCGCGATATTCGCGAAACTCATGCATCGCAACGCCACCTAAGGCAATTTGAGTTGAACGCCCCAACAAATACGATTTCTGCAAGTTACTCAATGGCGTCGCCGCTATATCTTCCGACTCGGATAGCCCCAATGCCGCGTCTAGCTGTTCGAGCGTCTGATGCATGATTTGTGGGAACGTCGCAAGGCGACGAATCAACGCAACGTAATGAGCAAACATGGGCTCAATCACCTCTTGCTCCAAGAGATCCGCGCGAACATCCCAGTTAGCCAAAATGCCGCCATAAGCAGGGGCAATCTGCGCATCTAGCGTTACCTGTGCCCCTTGCGAAATCACCCAATTCATGTGGCCTAAACTGTCCGTCACTCGCTGAGAAAAGAGCTCGCCACCGTCGATATCCATACCGGAGGTAAACACCACGGGCGAGCGTTGCACCTGACCCGCCAAGCGTGACAAATCACGCATGACCTGCACACCTGAGTATGTTTCATGGCTCAGCAACAGGTTCAGTTGGCTCGCTACTTGGCGGCAATGCGACAGCAGCGTCTGTGTTTTGTCGACGTGAGCACTAAAGATCAGTAGGTTGGAAAAATCGCCTACGCACTGCTCTATCTGAGGGTCATAAATACCACGGTGAAAAGTCGGTACGTTTAATCGGAAACGATGCTCACGCGCACCAGTGGCAATCACTTGCGAAAACAGGGCAAGAAATAGCTGTGTTAACGTGAGATGGTGCTCTTTCGCCAATGCCTCCAACGCAACGCGCTCTTGATGGGTAAACTGATGCGCCAAGCGCTGAGTTTGTGGACGAGCTTCGTTACCATGGCAGGACAAATACGGCAATGGAGGTTCAGGGGGCAATGATAATAAACGTGTTTGCCACCACTGTTTATCGCTGGCCTTGCGCTGTGCTAAATAGCGATCCGTTTGCTGATGGTCAAGGTAATGAAAATAGGTTAGCTGAGGCTCTTCGCTCACGGCTAAATCGGATTCTTGTGCAGACAGATAAAGTCGCGCTAAGTCTTCGACCACAATTCGGAAACTCTGCGCATCGCACGCAATCATATCCGCATCAATGTGCAATCGATGCTCATTATTGGCGAGCAAGGTCACACTGATCTCGATGGGGCTGCTTTGATTCAAATCCAAGATTTGGTGGCTCATTCGCTCTCGCTTGTTATGCAAGAATTGCTCGGCCTCTTGCTTGGAATAGCGCGTAATGTCTTCCACCGTCAGTTGGTGACAAGCAGAAAGAGGGAGAATGTGTTGTTGCCCCTCTGCAGTGATCGTTAAACGCAACATGGGATGTTTCGCATACAGTGCCCGCACCGCCATTGATAACGCTTCGCGATTTAAATCTTGTCCATCGAACTCGGCATAGAGATGGGCAGCCAAGCCTTCCATCGCATTGCCTTTTTGCCTTCCTAACCAATAAGCGGCCTGCATTGCCGTCATTTCTTTCATGTTAAAATCCAAACATAGTCCATTCACTTCGCCTGTCGGTCTGTCGGCGCACAATTTGATAGCATTTTGCCACCCAAATTTACATTAATAATAATCATTATCATTTGCATGTAAAGCATTTAAAATGTCAAACAACGGTGCTTGTAGTGAAAGAATGTCAGTTCATCTTGTTGATTTTACTGGTTAGCATAGGGTGACTTGAGCAAGATTTCGGCTTGACATATCGATTCCTCTTTCTTAATAATCCCACCATTAACGATAATGATTATCATTAACATGATTTATTTCTAAAACTCAGTTACCGATTATGGCTCAGGGGGAAACATGCCTACGCTCAGCAAATTGATTCACTCCACTCCTTGTGGAACACTCCCTTCTGTGGAAGAGATCATTCAACATGCCTCACTGGACGAAGAGAGCGAAGCGTTTATTCGACAACGCCGCCAAGAGATCACTCGAATTCTGAATGGCCAAGACCCTCGATTACTGGTGATCATCGGCCCATGCTCAATTCACGATCCACAAGCAGGCCTTGAATATGCTCAGAAACTAGCCAACATTCAGCGTCAGCATGAAAAGCAACTTCTGATTGTGATGCGTACTTACTTTGAAAAACCACGCACACGCGCCGGATGGAAAGGGCTGATCGTCGATCCCGATCTCGATAACAGCCACGACATGAATAAAGGGTTGCTGCTCGCTCGACAATTCTTACAGCAAGTCATCAAGCTCGGCCTCGCGACGGCAACCGAGTATTTAGACACCACGACTTACCCCTATATTTCTGACCTAATTTGCTGGGGTGCCATTGGTGCACGGACAACTGAATCTCAAATTCACCGCCAAATGGCCTCGGCGCTTCCCTGCCCTATTGGTTTCAAAAACGGGACCGACGGCAATGTTGATATCGCTATCGACGCGATACACGCGGCAAACTCACCCCATCTCATCTGTGTGCCAGGGTTTGGGGCACGTACTCTCACGGCCATCAGCCATGGTAACCCCAATGGCCATATCATTTTGCGAGGTGGCAAAACGCCTAACTACACCACGGAGCATGTTTGCCAAGTGAGCCAACAACTGGAAGCCAACGATCTTAACCCGCGCCTGATCATCGATTGTAGCCATGGCAATAGCCTGAAAGTAGCAAAGAACCAACTCGATGTGGCGAGAAACATCGCCTGTCAGTTGATCGAAGGGGAAAAGTGCATTGCTGGCGTGATGGCGGAAAGCTTCTTGGTTGCAGGCGCACAAAAGATCTCCGATCGTCCGTTGGTCAAAGGCATGTCGATTACTGATGAATGTTTGGGTTGGGAAGAGACGGAAAGTATTCTCAATATTTTTGCGGAAGCGGTGAATGTCGTGATGATGGAGCGCTTTTCCACCGTTGCCTAAATCACCAATGGGCAGCGGGTTCGTTGAGATGGTTTAGGTCAAAATGAGAGAGATAGAGATGTAGGAAGGTGGGGACTAGGGACTAGGGACTAGGGACTAGGGACTAGGGACTAGGGACTAGAAAACTAGAAAACTAGAAAACTAGCAACCCAGCAACCCAGCAACCCAGCAACCCAGCAACCCAGCAACCTAGCAACCTAGCAACCTAGCAAGCGTATCAAAGGAATGGTTACCATCCACCATTCCTTTTCTTTTACTTCAGCAAGTTATTAATTATCCCAGCAATTAATTATCCAATGTCGCACCGCCATCGACTCTGAGATCGTGCAAGGTAATGTGCCCCGCGTGATCAGAAAGTAAAAACAATACCGACCGAGCGATGTCTTGTGGCTCAGCCATTTTTCTTAACGGGATTCCCAAACGAAACTGCTCTAAATTCCCTGCAATGACTTGAGGTTCACCGTATTCTTCCGACCACAATTGCATCTGCATGTCTGTGCGCGTTGAACCGGGGCTAACGATATTGCAGCGCACCCCATATTCCGCCAACTCAATTCCCATCGATTTAACCAACATGTGCAACGCCGCCTTAGATGCCCCATAAGCCCCCATATTTGGACGAGGTGTATTGGCCGCATTAGAACCAACAATCACCATACTGCCTGCGCGTCGTGCTTTCATTCCTTCTGCCAAGACCTGCATCACCGCCAAGGTACCAAACGTGTTCACATTGAAAGTGTGCTCAATTTGAGCCAGAGGCATGCTCGCAATGGCGCCAAGATGCAACACGCCCGCACAACACACCAGGTGATCAAACGGGCCATGTTGTTCAACCATTTGCGCCACACGACGAGCCACAGACTCCGGCTGAGAAAGATCCAAGTGATAGCAAAATAACTGCTCGCGATAGCGGTTCATCAATGCGTCACTGTCTGCCTTGAGTCGCACTTCATCGATGTCCGTGGCGACCACTCGAGCACCCGCTTCAAGTAGATGCTGCATCACACTGAAACCAATGCCTTTCGCCGCACCACTCAGAAAAACCGTTTGTTTTTCAAGAAATTGGTTAAACATAAAAAACGTTATCTCTTTAATCTGTGTTCACTTATCCCGTCATGGATATCTGCACCCATGCTATAAATTCGTGATTTAATGCACAAAAATAAACTTAGATATTAATGATAATTATTATCGTTAGCATTTAAATCGTGATAACTGTAATCTTACTCCACTGAATAAGCAACCTATACCCAACCGATGACATTGCAGGCCAGACACACATGCCGACTCAAAAACATAACGAGTCTATGGCATTGAGATCAGTCCGTCGCCACCACCGCAAGGTCGATTCAGTTGGGAAAAGAGTGCACTCCTTTATCCGCACCTTGCGCCGCTAAAAGAGTACTCTTTCGTATACCACGATCTAAATATCTAGAGGGATCTGTTATGAAACGTGAAGTGATTGGCTATACCAAAATGGCAAACGAACTGTTGGATAACGAACTACCATCGTCGCCATTTTTCTTCGCTTCTCCAAATAACACTATGATGGGCATTGGTGTTCAAGAAGAGCGTCTTCAAACCTTGCCATTTTCTGAACTGGCTGATGTGGCAAATAACATGCTCAAAAATGCCAAAACTAGCGAATCAGACAATCCAGTTTTGTTTGGTGTTGTGCCATTTAATCAGGAAAACATGACTCGATTTGTTATTCCACAGACGTTGTACATCTCCAGTAGCACCCGCGCTTCGCAAACGTCCACCTCCTCAGCACCACAAGCTCGTCTTATTTCTTCGCCAAGTGGCCACCACTATAAGCAGGGGGTGCATGATCTCTTGGGGATGTTTGCCAATCAGGAACTCTCGAAAGTCGTACTGTCTCGTGCGATAGAAGTGGCGACAGAAACCGACATTCAACAGCAAGCCTTACTGAGAAACTTGCTCTCCATTAACGCCAAAGGCTACACCTTTGCTGCGCAAATTGGCGACAACCAAAAATTGATGGGAGCCAGCCCAGAGCTACTTGTGGCCAAAAAAGGCAGCCACCTGATTTCCAATCCGCTGGCCGGTTCAAGACCACGTTCAGAGTCTGAGCAACAAAATCAGGCGTCCATTCAATCGCTGCTCAATACGGGCAAGGATCTCCATGAACACGGCTTGGTGGTGGAAGAAGTTGAGCGCGTCATGAGCAAGTATTGCTGCAATTTGTACACCCCGATGGTTCCGTCTGTCATCGAGACCCAGACGATGCTGCATCTTTCTACACAACTCGAAGGACAAGTATTGGATCCTGCCATCAATGTGTTGCAAGTGGCTGCGGAGCTACATCCAACCCCAGCGGTCTGTGGCTACCCTCGCGAGAAAGCCTATGAAGCGATCAAAAGATTGGAACAGTTTGATCGCGGTTATTTTACCGGCATGGTCGGATGGTGTGATTCGCGTGGAAATGGGGAGTGGGTTGTGACGATTCGCTGCGCAGAAGTGCAGCCGCGTAGGATGAAGGTGTTTGCTGGAGCGGGCATCGTCAACGAGTCACAACCTCAAAGTGAACTTGATGAAACAGGGGCCAAAATGAACACCATCTTAAAAGCCGCAGGGATTCAACTGAACGAAATGTTAACGGCGTAAGGTATCGGCATGAACTCTGTACAATCTGATTTCACACCATGGCCAGAGCAGATGGCGAACGATTATCGCCGCCTTGGCTTATGGCAAGATAAAACGCTCTATCAGTATCTCAAGCAATCCATTATTCGCTACCCGACCAATATCGCCATTGTATGCGGTCAACAAAGCATCACATACGCTGAGCTTGAGCGAAAAATCCATGCGGCCGCCAACGGGTTTCGTTCGCTGGGCCTCTCTGAAGGCGATAACGTGATTCTGCAGATGACCAATATCGCCGAGTTCTATATCAGTTACTTTGCGCTGATTCATCAAGGCATTCGCCCAATATTGGCGTTACCTGCCCATCGTCACGCTGAGATTAGCTACTTCTGCCAACATGCCCAAGCCAAAGCGTATCTGATCGATGGCCAAACTCGTGGTTTTGACTACCAAACGCTGGCCGAAAAACTCCTCAAAGAGAACCCATGTTTGCGCCATGTTATCGTCAGAGCCAATCACTCCGAGCTGCTGCAATCTCATTTCATCTCATTTGACGACTTTCGCGATGAACGAGAACTGGCCCCTGTCAGTAACGCAAGTCAGGTTGCCTTTTTTCAACTTTCCGGCGGGACGACGGGCACTCCCAAATTGATCCCACGTACGCACAATGATTATGCTTACAGTGTGGTCGGCAGTAACGCCATCTGTGGTTTTAATGAGTACACACGCTATCTTTGCGCGCTACCCGCTGCGCATAATTTTCCGCTCAGTTCCCCAGGTTCGCTTGGGGTATTTTTCGCTGGCGGCACCGTTATCCTAACGCAAGACCCAACGCCTAAAGCGGCATTTCCTCTGATTGAACGTCACAAAGTAACCGTATCGGCTCTGGTTCCCCCGTTAGCTTTGCTGTGGATGGATGCGGCGCCACACACACGCTATAACTTATCGAGCTTACAGTTAATCCAAGTTGGTGGTGCTAAGTTGAGCCAAAGTGCGGCAAAAGCTTTGCCAAAAGCACTCAATTGCCAGCTTCAACAAGTGTTCGGCATGGCTGAAGGGCTAGTGAATTATACTCGCCTAGACGATCCGCTCGAGGTGATCATCGAAACGCAAGGTCGCCCTATATCCGCCCATGACCAGGTGAAAGTGGTCAATGAAGCTGGCGAAGAGGTTGCGTGCGGAGAAGAAGGCTTTCTCCTTACCCAAGGGCCTTATACGATTCGCGGCTACTACCGAGCACCGGAGCACAATCAGCGTTCGTTCACTCACAATGGTTTTTATCGCACTGGCGATATTGTGAAGATAACAGAGCAAGGCAATATCATCGTCACAGGCCGAGACAAAGATCAGATCAATCGTGGCGGTGAAAAAATCGCGGCAGAAGAAGTGGAGAATCATTTGCTGGGCCACAGTGCGATTCATGATGTGGCGCTGATTGCCATTCCCGACCGCTTGTTGGGTGAACGAAGCTGCGCAGTGGTCGTTACTAACCATCATCTCAATACCACAGGAACGGAGCTAAAGCGCTACTTGCGCAGCAAAGGGTTGGCGGACTATAAGATCCCCGATGTGATCCAATTTGCCGATACCCTGCCCAAAACATCCGTAGGAAAGATCGACAAGAAACGCTTGCGCGAATCTTACGCCCAACTTGGTTTGAGTACTGAGTAGCGAAAAGTAAGTCGTGAACAGAACGGAATAAAAAGTGGAGTAAAAAGAAAGCCGATTTCAATGAAATCGGCTTTCTTCTGTTTGGCGGCGCTATCGATGAACAGCGGCAGTGGACTAATACGCAGCATCCATCACATCATGGCGTTCATCGTGATACGCTTCTTCCGTCTTACCTCTTTTCCAGTAAGGAATCGCGTAGAGCTTGTCACGCGCGATCTGATAGTCATTGCGCAAGATCTTACGGCAGCTAATCACACTCTGGTTTTCACCCGCGATAAAAGCAGACAGCGAGGTCGCTTTCTCCGGTGCGGGCAGTTGCTGAATCGCCTTAGCTAAGGCGGGCTCGGCATCATGAGGATTGCGCATCAACCAATTGATGGCCATCCCTTCAGGATGAACAAGATCGTGGATATCTTCAATTTCATCCACCTCAATAAACACATAGCCTTTGGCATCACTTGGCAGCTTTTCCAAGATGGCACTCATGGCAGGCACCGCCGAGAGATCACCCGCGATTATATGCCAATCCGCGGGCTCAATAAGCGGGTCAGGTCCTGCTGGCCCAATTAAACCAATCTGCGAGCCAATGCCTGCCTTTAGCGCCCAACCTCCGCCCGGAGTCTCTTCCCCATGCGTCACAAAATCGATATCCAGCTCATTCACAGCCGCACGATATTGTCTGACTGAGTAAGCTCTCGGAACGGGTTTGTGTTCAGGCCAAATGACGTTATCCCCTTCTCGCACAGGCAACTGGAGAATGCCACTTGCTTGGTTTGGGAAAAACACTTTGATGTGCGAACCATTTTGGTCTTCCGGGAAGCCAATTAAATCCTCTCCGGTTAACGTTACTCGAAGTAAGTTTTTTGAGATGGCTTCTTTGCGTACAAAATCCAGTAACATTGGATAGACGCGCTCTGGGCTGTCACTCATTCTTTCACCTAATCTTTTTGTTATTTTTGCCTAGCTGACGTTGTTGTCTTTGACCTTCACACTTAGGCGACGGCCATGGTTTGTTCTTCATTTCTCGCTTGTTCAATCACCAGCCACCACTCTCTAAGCGAAGCCGCTTCCATCAATTGACCAAACGAAATGTTCTCACCCTGTTGATGCCATTTTTCCACCAGCACCATCGCCCGCATCGAGTCCAAGCCAACGAACATTAAATCTTCATCAAGATCAACCTCGTCTGGCTGTATTCCTAAGCTCGTCGCAACGTCCTGCTGGATCTGTTCCAGCGTTAGCGGCTTATGCGAACTGATTTCATCTAATGCCTCATCGAGACGCTTTACGCTGCCACTACGACTGGCCACGTATTGCAAGGTTCGTAAATGATCTTCTCGAGTAAAATCCGCGATGGCATCACCAATCACAAACGGCTGAATGTCCAGCATGAAGGCGTCTAGCGTGGTCGAAAGAATGCCGATATGGCCATAAATCCCAGAAATGATGAGCTGGCTTTTCCCCTGTGTGCGCATAAACTCGAGCAACGGGGTTTTCTTAAATGCGCTGTAACGCCATTTGACGTATTCGATGTCACCCTCTTCCGGGCTGAGTGCTTCAACGATAGGCACATGATCACCATTCAGGCCCGGGCCCCAGAAATCTGTAAGCAGCGCTCGGTCTGTCGGATGCTGGTTGGCAGGCTGCGCCGTATAGATAACGGGAATGCCCGCTTTTTTCGCTGCTGCTTTTAAGCGTTGGATATGTTGAATGATGTCAACAACTGGCGAGGAATCTGGCTGATAATAGTTGACGAAATATTCTTGCATATCGTGGATCAAAAGTGCGGCCTGGTCGGGATCAATTGTCCAGCCCGTTCTGTTGTCTGGAAATTCAGCGGGAGTTGGCAACGGATAGCCAGCAATTTTGGGGATTCCCATGTTGATAATCCTTTCATTTTGTTTGTCATGACGGTGGCGATTCGATTGCGCCACTCACAGACGAAGCATGACGCTTAGCGTCGTTTTTACGAGTGATAAGCTAATCTTGACTCACCGGTGCAAGGCCTTTTTGGCTGCGCCAATGTTGGATCTGCTGACTGATGTACCATTGGATAATGTTGTCAAAAAGTGCTTCCACATACTCTTCTGATAACCCCTGTTCATTAGCCCAATGCCGGCGTTCTTCCAGCATGGACGCCACTCGCTCAGGGGCGGGTATGCTTTTCTCATCAGGTTTAAATTGTGCGGCAGCTTTCACGTATCCCATTCTCTGAGAGAGGATGTGGACAATCTCTTTATCAAGAGTGTCGATTCCCAGTCGAATATCATTGAGGCTTTCACACGCTTCTGGTTTCTTCAATGATGCCACGGTTATTTCCTTTCGATTGAATTCCTTGCTTTATGTGCGCCGCCTCGAAGCGGTTGGCACAGACAAACAGGTTATTTCAGTGGTTGTTCATTTCGAAACCACATAAAACATAAATGAGAATGTATATCATTAACAACATTTATACAACCACACACAACCATTTCTTTACCATACGGTCACCTACCCTCATCGTGTTTTTCTTTTTCGACCAATAGGTTGTAGAACCATTACGGCAGAATGGTGCTCAAAATGCGCTTCTTGTCGATTTTGCCTACGGCCGTTTTTGGCAACGATTTGACCACAAACAGTTCATCAGGAAGCTTGAATGCGGCGATCTCTTTGGTTTGGAGAAATTGCCGAATATCACGCAACATCATCTCGGCGCCTCGAACGACGGCGGCGACGGCGATTTTTTCGCCTAAATGAGCATCTGGCAGGGGAAATACCGCTACTTGGGCAATGTGAGGATGCGACAATAAGAGCTCTTCTAACTCATCAGCGGCAATGTTTTCGCCAGCACGAATGATCACATCCTTTATCCGTCCAGTGACCGTGAAGTAACCGTTGGCATCGACGACCACGCGATCGCCACTGCGATAATACCCACCATCCGTAAACGCCCGCAGATTATGCTCTGGCGCACGGTAATATCCGCTAAGGGTATATGGCCCTCGGGTCAGTAGTTCCCCCTCCTCTCCAACCGCAACTGGCTTGCCTTGTTCATCCACAACGAGGACTTCGTCCCATTCGCTGACAGGACGACCTTGCCTTGTTGCAATTATTCCTTTGTCGTCGCCCAAACGGGTACAGGCAATCAAGCCTTCCGCCATACCAAAAACTTGCTGCAACGCATTGGGGAAGGCGTTTTGCATTTCCAGCGCATCGCTATGAGCAAGCTTGGAACCACCGACTTGCATCAAACGTAAACTCGAACGATCCGTCGACTCCCATTGAGTTGCCTCCGTCCACAGTTGCGCCAACGCAGGCACTAACGCCGTTGCGGTAATACACTGTTTTTCAATAAGTTCAAAACAATGATCTGGACTTGGGTTGGTGGTTAAAACCACTTTGCCGCCAGCATTCAATACCCCTAAGATCCCTGGACAACCCAAGGTAAAATTGTGTGCCGCAGGCAATACCGCCAAATACACATCCTGCGCGCTGATTTCACTGGCTTTCGCACATTGCTCAACATTAAACAGATAATCATTGTGAGTTCGGGGGATAAGTTTAGGTAGCCCTGTTGTGCCTCCAGAAACGAGAAAAAGTGCCGGGTGTTCTGGGTCTACCATCGCTGGTGTAAAATCGTCAGCGTCACACTCTGGCAACGGCGAAAACTGACCAAAATGCCCACTGATATAACAGCAAATGGGCACTGATAGTTCCGCTTGCAACTGAGTGGCAATCGCCAACGCTTTACCATCCTTTTCATGATTGGAGCCGATATACACTTTTGCCTCAGAGAGTTGCATAAAGTGACGAATTTCGACCAAACCATGTGCGGGTAATGCCAGCACAGGCACCACACCAAGGCGCTGCAGAGCAAAAAACACGACGAGAAAATCGAGTGTATTGGCTAACTGCAAGACAACACTGTCGCCGCACGCAAGCCCTTCTTCTCGCAACCCAGCGGCGATCCTATCCGCGCGATTGGCTAACTCGAGATAGCTCAGTGAAGTGTGGTTGTCGGTCACCGCTATGCTATCAGGGTGACGCTCTACTCCCTGATGAAGAATTTGCCACAGCGGCGAATTGCGCCACAAATTGGCAGCCTGATATTGTTCACGTTGAACTCTAGGTTTACGCACAAAGCCATCGAGTATCTGCTTTGGTGTTTCGGTTGTCGCGACGACCATATCTATCCTTGCCTTTCTTTAAGGTCACTCCTATTTGGATTACTGGCCGTTGCATTCGGCATGAGTAACCCAAACCAATACGCAAATCAGTGATATTAATAGCACCAAATGCAAATGGTAATAATAATCATTTGAATAAATCAATCAAGTAATGATATGGTTAATTCCTACACTTAGCCGCAACGAAAATCGGCAATAAGTCGCGAAAAATGAAAGGAAATTATTTTGTCAGAACCTCTAAAAGAGTTTGATTTGCTTACCACTCTCAGCGAGTTACTGCGAGTGAGCGAAGCTGAAATTCAGTCCGACACCAACCTGATTGAACTGGGCCTCGACTCCATCAGTTTAATGCGCCTCACTGGGCGCCTTCGCCAAGTGGGTATCGAAGTCAACTTTGCTCAACTGATGAACTCACCAACGTTCAGCTCTTGGCAAACCATCATATTCAACGCAAAGGCACTTGCCTAAAGCACCACGGACATGGGCTATTCGTTTGCAATGGCCTTTTCAATAGGACAAAAAAATGAAACTAAAATTAAGCGTTATGTTGGTCAGCACCCTGCTTTCTGGTGGTGCAATGGCGAAAGATCTTGTGATCGAGCATTACATGGGGAGCACTAAAATTTCAGATGCACCAAAACGCGTTGTTGTTATTGGCCATGGGGCCTTAGACGCTCTGGATTATCTCGGTATCGAGCCCGTTGCCGTTGCAAAAGCACCGATAATGCCACAATACCTCGATAAGTTTCAGGATGCGAAATACGCCTCGGCGGGCAGCTTATTTGAGCCAGATTTTGAAACCATCTACAGTCAAAAGCCGGACTTGATCATCATTGGTCCTCGTGCGACGTCCAAATACAAAGAGCTGTCGGAAATTGCCCCGACCATCGTGTTCAGTGCCGATCTCAAGCAAGGCTACTGGCAGAGCACACAAAAACAATGGCGTAATATGGGCGAAATCTTCAACGCCCAACAAAAGATTGAGCAGAAGATTAGTCAGCTCAATGAAGAGTTTGCCGCCATCAAACAATACAACCAGAAAAACCAAGTAGATGCGCTCACCATCATGACATCCGGCGGCAATATCACGACGTTTGGCTCACAATCCCGCTTTGTGTCGGTTTACGAAGATTTTGGTTTTAAGGAAAGCTCCTCTAACGTTAAGACCAACAACCACGGTGATATCATCTCTTACGAGTACATTAATAAAGCCAACCCAAGTACGCTATTAGTGATTGACGGTGATAAGCTCTCAGGAAAAGGCAATCAGGTTGAAGAACAGTATCTTGACAACGATCTGGTCAAAGCCACCAACGCTTACAAGAACAAACGAATCACCTTGCTTGATCTAGACGCTTGGTATCTCTCAATCTCAGGTATTTCTGCAACGGAAAAGATGGTTTCCGACATCAAAGAGACCGTCGAATTGTAGCCATTCTCGCCAGTTGATATAGAGAAACTCATTGCTATAAAAAACGCCTCTGATCAACATCAGAGGCGTTTTACTTTGGGAAGGGCTAGAAGTTCAACTGCAATGAAGCACCAATCATACGTGGTTGCTGTTTTAGCGGTTCGTTCAAGCTACCTCTTGCGTATAGAGTCGTTTTATCGGAGTCAAATAGATTGGTGGCAAACAGAGCGGCTCTGCCGTTCTCGAATACATAAGCCAATTGAGCATTAGCGATCCAATAAGCATCAATCTTTACGATTTCTGTATTACTAAGGTCTGAGAAGTAATCCCCCGTGTAGGCTGCATTGGCACTTAACTCAAAACCATCAAAGAAGCTATACTGCCCCCCTAAATTACCTGTCATGTTTGGTGCTCGCTCTAGTTCTTTAGAAGTTCCATTCACCTCTTTGTATTCTGTTTTCAATAAACCTAAGTTAGCAAATAGCTCCAGTGAATCTGTGGCATACCAACGTGTACCAATTTCTGCACCGTATGTCTTAGCGTTGTCTAGGTTTGCAATAAGCACATCGCCGTTAGATAACGTTTGAGTCATCTGCATATTGTCAAAATCGTTATAGAAGGTGTTGGTCATTAGCTCAACCGAATTGCCGAGGCGGTGGCGGGTATAAAACTCGTAGTTCCAGATATACTCTTCTTCAAACTGATATGGAACAAAAACGCCACTTTGATTTGGGTTAAACGCCAAACCAGCGCCACCAGAGTTGTAACCTTTTGCCACTTTAAAACCAAAGGTCTGAGCCATATCAGGTTTAAACGCGATATCAAACTTAGGTAAGAAAACACTTAGCGTGTCGTCATGATCCAATTTAAAACGTGGGTCACTTACTTTTCTCTTCACGCGTTCTTTTTCATATCGACCCGCAACAGTCACATCAATTGACTCTGTCAGCGCATACGTCAGTTCGGCAAATGCCGATTGCGTTTTAGTACTGCCGCTCATTGGGTTCGCGCTTGTCGCATCGATGTATTCATCATCTTGAGAAGATTTGTAATAACGAGCGCCGACTAACGCATTTACTCGGCCGTCTAAAGAAAGGTACCTTAGTAATGGCTCTACATGGAACTCTTTACCTTCAGTGGTAAAATCGCCTTTTTGACGTGGCGTCGGATTAGTGTATCGATCATAAGCAAACTTTGAGTAGACAAGGTTGTTTTCAAAGGTCAGTACCTCATTCAACTGCCAAGAAATATCCCAAGCGGTGCTCAGTGACTTCGTTTCATAAACAGGTCTGAACGCTTCATTCCCAACAACGTTAGTACTTTCAGACTGTGGACCACGGGAATCCATATGAGAAACACCGAGAGTTGTCTTAAAACCCGCCAACGCAGATGGTTCATAAAGTAGCTTACCGCGTACGGAATTCATCTCAATTTTCTTAGCATCGCCAGCTGGCTCATAAGAGGCTAAATCAACAAAACTGTCGCGCTTTTGTTGATCAAAGCTGAGGCGGAATGCAAGTTCGTCTTGGATGATTGGGGCAGAGATCATCGCAGCGGTTTGTGAATAATTTCGCTCACCAACACCTGCTTTTACCGCACTTTCAAAATGGTGGGTAGGATCGTTGGTTTTCATTACAATCGCGCCCGCAGAAGCGTTGCGCCCTTGAATATAGCTTTGCGGACCTAAATACACTTCGACTTGCTGCATGTCCCAAAGAGAACGCGGACCAAACGCAATTTCCGAATACGTCAGTGAGCGGCCATCAATGGACATATTCAAACGAGGTGAAGTACCTGCAAAGCTCGCCAAACCGCCAATCGACGGGCCAGAACCATCAATACCACGCACCGTTGGCATGCTGTTACCTTGGCCAGAGTCCACCATATTAGGAATAAGTTGCAACAGGTCATCGATCTCTGTTGCACCTGGGGTATTGTCTATCGTCTCTTGGTCGAACACTTGGACACTCGAACTGGTGTCATAAATGGTTCTTTCTGTTTTCTCACCGATCACAACGACAACAGGCATCTCTTCTTTTTTGTTGCTGTTGGTACTCTCGGTTTGAGCATAGGCTTGACCACTGGCACAAAGCCCCATCACTACCGCAGACAAAGCGTGCAGTTTAAAGGTTTTTTTTTCTGCAACGCTCGTTCGCGCTGGGCGTAAAGCTGCCATTTGAATTTCTCCTTAACTCTAATAAACAACTGATTGCATTCAGGATGCACAGGCATAGCGAGTGGTGCTTCTACCTCGAGATTGAGTAGAGAGGCGTAAAGAGACCAAAACTGAACAGCGTTGCACTATAGAGTCACGCTCAAAAGCCATGTGCTTGATTGCAAATATTCCGACTGACATACGTTCCAAACGAGGCTGATTCAGGCCAAAAGCATAAACTCAACTATCGAGTGGTATAACAACGTAGTTCACAACGCATTCTAATTATTGATAATTTAAATGTAAAGCATTCTCATTTGCATTAATAGGAATATATGCTACTCACCACATGAGATGCCTTCATTGTCCTGAGTGTTGTTCGGCTAAGGTATTGAGTGATTGATGCATAAACGCCATCAACTGCCCACTGAGATGGGTGATTTGCTCTTGTCCAAACCATCGTTGTTCGCCTTCTACCGTGAAGGTAATGTTGGCTGCATCCTTCCTTACTCGAAATGTCATATTGAGTCCATCATTGGTGCCATTCGCGACAACCTTGCGCTCACTCTGACACCCACCAAAAACAATATCCTCATCAATAAGCACATTGATATAGGGGGACTGACTTGCTTTTACATTGAGACTGGCACTTAGAGGGTACTTACCGTGGCGATAAAGAAGACGTAACTCAACCATGAGCCGCTTCACCCTATCCACAAAGTTTTCCTCGATATCGGCATTGATCCACAGCGGTAAGGTGTTGACCATCAAACAAGGCGTATTGGCGCAGCGGTTACCCATTCGATTTAAATAGGGTAGCCAGATCCACCATCCGTCACTTGCCGATTGCAGCTCTGTGAGAACCGGCTTTTCAACGCAATACAGACCGACCAAAACCACCAACAGATCCACCCAAGCCCACTGCTGTTGTTGGCTGACGTTTAAGAGCGCGGCTCTTAGCTCGGGAGCAACCTCCTTTGCAATAGCAAAAGTGTCGTTATTGAAGTCATCATCTTTGCACGAGATAAACGGGCGTTGATTGGTATAATCCAACCAAAAACGTTGGTCTTGCTCTGCTCGCTCACTACACAGATAAGCCTGCTCATTTCTGACGTAAGTATCGAATCCTTTAAACACAGCGGGAAGCGTCTGACTTTGTATGAATGCAGAATAGAGAGAAGCACATCGTTGCTCTATTAAGTGCAAGCTGTAGCCATCAAGCGCGATGTGGTGGCTTCTTATGTACCAAAGTGTCTTAACCTCACTGAGCCGAAAAATGGCTTGATAGGTCAGCACCTTCCCTATCAGATCAATTGGCTTCGCAATGTCATCACGGATTTTCTGCCACGCAAGTTGTTCCGCTTCGGCTTCATCAATCAAGTTGATGCAATCCAGCACTATCGCAGAACCGTCGAGCACCTTTTGGTGTGGATACCCTTGCTCATCGCAACCAAAAGAGAGCCGCAGCGCTTCCGCTTCTTGTGTGGTTTGCAAAATAGCTTGATACAAACATTCGATATCGCACTCTCCGCTGATCTCGATACAGTGCGCCACATTGGAAAAAGGTCTTTCAGGAAAAGCAAGATAGTCAGCCCAGTATTCTTGCTGAGCCAAAGAGAGTGGGAAAAACACAGGTTTACTCATTTGCCTATCGAATCGTGATAAAAGATAGAACAAATGATAACAACATCACCATTGCAATCAATGATAATAATTATCAATTACAAATAATCTGATGTTTGTTGGGTTATTATCTGGGAAAGTTGTTGTTGGGAAAAAATAATGAGCTGGTATTAAGAAAGGTAATTTAATCGCTTACCAGCTCAGCTTGCTTTGGGTAACACTAGGCTTGTTTAGAAGCTTCTTTAGCATCTTTCCAATACTGGATGCGGATGCGATGAAGCTGAGCTTTTCTCATTTTTTTCATAGCCATCTTCCTCATTAATTATGTGCCCTACTCATGCAGGACTTTTTGTTTAGGTCGTATTCCTCAATAACATATCGAGTAACGTTCGTTTTGACCGTGATTAATTTCACAAGTTAATGATAAACACCTGACCGTTACAATTCGTTTTTGAACACTTAGGCAGGTTTCATTTCCTAACCGTTATTAACTTATGCTTCTCTTATGACAGAAAAATGGCATTTTTGTTCCGTTTTCCTGACGATTACAAAACATACAATTTTTGTACCATTAAAAGTAGGACACCATTTGCTGCTTCGACAAGCCTGCATAGACGAATTCAGCGCTAATAAAAAGAAAATGTGATGTCACGCATTCCGAGTGAAGGTGAGATAAAAAAGCGCTGCGACCAATTTGCCATTCGCTTTGTGCGAGATCTCTTACAAGCCTTGTAAGCTTTTCACTTTTTATTTCGAGGAAAACGTATTAATCAACAGGCTAAGTTATTGTATTTTATTAACTATCACTTTTTTACTCTAAAAATACACGAAAAAAATTCTCTGCAGACAATTGCCGCCAACCGACAAAAATTCAATACTGTCTTCGTCAACAGGATGTTGGCGGGAACAGGAACAAAGCCTAAAGGATTGGGTATCTTCAGGATGAAGATTTGATAGCTTAGGATGAGTTGTCAGCAAGGACGTTACACTCTGGGATAGAGTTACGCCAGTCAGGATGACAGGCCAGGAAGGACACCGCTAGGAAGGCGATGGACAAAGGATTAGGTTAAAGGATTTAGCCAATATCATGGATAGATGCAGGGAGCACTATCAGTAGCTGGATTGCTGCGAAAAAGAATAAGCCCCGCCTGGGAAACCAGGCGGGGTTTTATTTTTTTAACTCGCAAATTAGACATATTTATCAATAAAGCATTCCATCTATGCGGTGAATATCTCGAAATAACCTGCTGAGTGCCCGTTTTCTACTACTTTCTCATCGTGCAAAACCGCAAGCCAATAGTAAAATAATTTCCAGACAGCTCTTGACACTCAACTGCGATAAGGGTGCAATGGCGATAGATTTTTTTTGTCATTACGATGATTTTTTTTCGTTTTCATCGTCTTATAAAAAAAACTAAGGTGCGCACCTCTAAACGATGTGGTGTCCTACCACACTCCTTAATCGTATTAGCGAATGGTTAGTGCCGATTTATTCGGTTCATGTCACATCATTTAAACCTGTTCGCTTTATCCTACAATTATTTAAAACTGGTACTGACTTACTAAGGAATTGCCATGCGTATTGCTATTCTTTCTCGTAATGAGAATCTGTATTCCACCATGCGTCTAAAACAGGCGGGTGAAGCACGTGGTCACGAGGTCGACGTGATCGACACGTTACACTGCTATATGGATATTACGAGTAACAACCCGAAGATCCGCTATAAGGGTGAAGAATTGCCGCAATACGATGCCATCATTCCGCGCATTGGTGCCTCTGTCACTTTCTACGGTACAGCGGTCGTCCGCCAGTTTGAAATGATGGGCACTTTCGTGGTTAACGAATCCGTTGCCATCAGCCGCTCTCGCGATAAATTGCGCTCTCTGCAATTGTTGTCACGTAAAGGCATTGGTTT
This sequence comes from Vibrio sp. 03_296, assembly GCF_002265885.1. Lineage (NCBI taxonomy): Bacteria > Pseudomonadati > Pseudomonadota > Gammaproteobacteria > Vibrionales > Vibrionaceae > Vibrio > Vibrio sp. 03_296. The sequence goes on along the minus strand of NZ_NPKW01000098.1, from coordinate 76,610 downwards.
GCCACGTACCGGTTTTGCTCACCATCCAGACAACATCCAAGACGTGATCCGCAATGTAGGCGGCGCACCTTTGGTGATTAAGTTACTGGAAGGCACGCAAGGCATTGGTGTGGTATTGGCAGAAACCAATAAAGCGGCAGAAAGTGTCATTGAAGCCTTCATGGGTTTAAAAGCCAATATCATGGTGCAAGAATTCATTGAAGAAGCAAAAGGCGCAGACATTCGCTGTTTCGTTGTGGGCAACAAAGTGATTGCTGCGATGAAACGTCAAGCGAAAGAAGGCGAGTTCCGTTCTAACTTACACCGTGGTGGCAGTGCGCAATTGGTTCGTTTGAGCAAAGAAGAGCGTGCTACCGCTATTAATGCGGCAAAAGTAATGGGGCTAAACCTGTGTGGTGTTGATATTCTTCAATCTAAAAATGGCCCTGTGGTCATGGAAGTAAACTCTTCTCCTGGTTTAGAAGGTATCGAACAAGCGACCAACAAAGATGTGGCAGGCATGATTTACGAGTTTATCGAAAAGAACGCCAAACCAAATTCAAACCGTACCAAAGGTAGAGGTTAATGACGCGGTGGAAGCCAGACTTCCACTATTCTTAAAATTGCGAAGCAAGCTTGGATAATGACTATGACTCAGAAACTGATCATTGGAAATACTGAAGCTGTCTGCTTACCAGAGTTAGGGATTACTCACCTAGAGACACGAATTGATACTGGCGCGCAGACTTCTTCTCTGCACGTGGATAATTTGATCTGCATAAAGAAAGACGGCAAAGAATACGTTGAGTTCGATCTTCACCCAGATGTTTATAATCTGGCGAAAACGGTACGCTGTTGCGCTCGACTAAAAGGCAATAGAAAGGTCAAATCATCAAACGGTACCTTTGAACACCGCTGCGTGATCACCACCACTCTGCGCTTAGCCGATCAAGAGTGGCCAATTGACATTACCTTGAGTAATCGCCAAGACATGACTTACATGATGTTGTTGGGCCGCCAAGGCATGGCTGATCGCGTATTGGTAGACCCAAGCCAGTCACACATTTTGGCCAACTAACGAGATTTGTCATCTCATTCCACGGAGAGCTTCGGCTCTCCGTTTTTTATTGGCTCTTTTTCCAGAGCGAACGCCACAAACCACGTAGCTTGATTTTTGTCACTCGCCAGTGAGTCACAGGGCGTTGAGGGGAGGTGTCCAAAATATGCTGGTATGCGGCAAGATCAAACGTACGCTCTCCGCCATGAGCCAACAGCAAGGTTGTCGGCTGCATGTGGAAAACGCGCTCTAATGAAGCGCGATATTTGTTGGGATGGAAAATGGGAAATGGCGCGATGAGCTTTCGTTTCACTTCAACCATCAAATCCGCCACATACAGAATCCCCTGTTCAGCATGATACACCGACAAATCGCGATCGGTATGACCGGGCGTTTCAAGCACCACCCACTCAGGAAACTCCGGAATGCATTCACCATCATTGAGCTTATGATCTGGGTTTAACGCTCGTGAATACCATAGATTTCGCCACGGTTTTTTTAACCGATTTGCCATCCATGCTGCCAACAGTAAGTCTGTCAGATGCATCAACCAGCCATCAACACCATGATACCAATCGAGATCTCGATTGGCTGCCACGACTTGGCATCCCGTCAACTGACGTAATCGATGCGCACCGCCAGCATGGTCTGGATGCATGTGTGTCACCACGACCACTTTCAAATCACAAAAAGAACGCGTTAAATCCTGTTCAATGAAACGGCGCAGATAGGAAATGTCCGCGCGACTCGCCCCATCAAGCAAAAGAAGTTTGTCGGGATATTCCACCAAGTACATGATCTGAATATAACCTTGAATTTTATGTAAACGCACAGTCATTCCTTTCATTGCGTTAAAAATGAGCAAATCCCTAGCTCACCTGGTCTGACCAATAAGTTAGCAGCAAAACCGTAACACGTCCTCACTGGGTAACAAACCTTGTGATATCAAACTTTAAGTAATCTAGGCTTGACCTTACCCTAGGGTAAAGCTTTAGAGTGTCGCTAAGTTTTTCATTAAAGGCACGACATGCGTTTCTCTTCTCTTCGCATATTCTGGATATCCTTTATCAGTATGTTCGCCATGCTGAGCTCAAGTTTTGCCTCCAGCGCGCCTTTAATGACTTTTCAAATGCTCAATGCATCCTCAATACAAACCGATGTCGCCTCTGCCTGCTCAATGACAATGGATGAGATGTCTTCTCATGCGATGCATATGCCCCCCTCTTCTGAGAAAAACAGTCACCCACCCTGTATGAATGATGACCTTGCCATTCATAGTTGCTGTACTGCAGCCTGCGTGAGTGTTTTTGCCTTTCTTCCACAAAGTAGCTACAGCCTACAAGCCCATTACCAGTTGGCGTTGATTCCGCATGAATCCTCCACATTGGTCATCCAAAGACAGCAATCTCTCTATCGCCCCCCGATAGCGTAATCCGATCATCGATATGTCGTATCACAAGCTCTAACGAGCTGTGGTGTGTATTTTCACGTCGCTTTTTGACGTGCAGATTGGATTATAAAAATGAAACCGAGCCTTTTAGCGCTGTGCATCAGCGTATCTGCTCTGGTGGTGACTCCAGTGATGGCACAATCAGTCGTTGCCAGCCCAAGTCAGTCACTTTCCAAGAGTGAACCTTTAACGCTGCTTATTGAGCAAGCTCTGGCAAACGACGCCAGCCGCAAGCAGTTCTATGCCCAATCGCAAGCAATGCGAGAAACCGGTGTCGCCGCTGCGACTCTCATGGATCCCAAACTCAAAGTGGGTTTTGGTGGTTTACCGGTCGATAGCTTTAAGTTCGACGAAGACCCAATGACCAACATTTCTGTTGGTCTAATGCAGCAGTTTGAACGAGGTTCAACGCTAGACTTACAGAGTAAAAAAGCCACTCAGCAAGCCGATGGTATGGCGCTTCAAGTCGACACCCGCGAACGGGAAGTGGCCAACAGTATGACGCAACTTTGGCTGGAACTCGGCTATCAGCAGCAAGCTGAACGCGTTCTACGTGAAAATCAGCGTTTAATGCGTGAGCTGGAAAGTTTCATCAGTACCAACTATTCGATTGGTAAGAGTGAAGCCCAAGACCTGCTCAACGCACAGTTGCAAGTCAGCCAATTAGAAGAAAAGCTGCAAGCCAACCAACAGATGCAACGTCGCATTCTGTCACAAATGTCTGAGTGGTTAGGTAGCGAATGGTTGGGTAAACAAACCATGCTGCAAGCGACCAATCAACTGAACTGGCAATCGCTCGATACTCTGCTCGCGTCGGTCAACAATGAGCAATACTTTTCACTTCTCGCACAACATCCGATGGTGCGAATGGCCGATGCGAGTATCGCCGTTAGCCAGACGCAGGTGGAACTGGCAGAGCAATCCTACACTCCGCAGTTTGGTGTCGAAGTGATGTATGCGTATCGCCAAGCGAACAACATGAAAGGTGAGCCAGCCTCTGATTTGGTCAGTGCCTATTTAACCATGGATATTCCTCTGTTTACCGGCAACCGCCAAGATCGTAATCATGCTGCCGCACAATATCAGGTGGGTGCCGCTCAATCACAGAAAGATCTACTGCTCTCTCAGATGAATGCCAAGGTCAATGCACTGATGGTTGATCGAACCAATCTTGAACAGCGCCTTGAGCGCTACCAAACCACATTGGTAGAACAAGCTAAAGCTCGCACCAAAGCGGTTGAGCGAGGCTACCAAAACAGTACCGCACAATTTAATGATGTGATTGCCGCCACTCGTGACGAGCTGGCCGTCGAACTGGAATCTCAACGACTCATCACCGACCTTAACCAAGTGAACAGCAACCTCAGCATGCTACTTGGTGGTTTTAACTATGTCGTTGCTAAACCAGAACTCACCCATATCGATGCCACTCGTCAGCAATCAGCAAAGGAATAAAATCATGAAAACACTACAAGTTGCCACTATTGCCCTTTTGGTTGGCGGTGCTGTCGGATTCGCAACAAACAGTTATTTGAGTGGCCACGATATGAGTGCAATGGCCTCAACAAGCAGCGCTCAAAGCAGCAATGAGCCTCTGTATTGGGTTGCTCCTATGGACCCAAACTACAAACGTGACAAGCCAGGAAAATCGCCAATGGGCATGGACCTCATCCCTGTTTATGCGGAAGATTTAGCCGGTGCGAATGACAAAGCAGGTACTGTGAAAATCGATCCATCGGTTGAAAACAATCTCGGTGTCAAAACCGATAGCGTGACACTGGCCAAGCTATCTCCACGTATTGAAACCGTTGGTTATATCGCCTTTGACGAAAGTAAGCTCTGGCAAACCAACGTCCGTGTTTCCGGCTGGGTAGAAAAACTCTACATCAATGCAGTGGGCGAACAGGTGAAAAAAGGCGATGTCCTCTTTACGCTTTACTCTCCTGAACTGGTTAAAGCGCAAGAAGAGCTGCTCAATGCCAAACGCACTGGCCGCGATGGGCTCGTCAAGGGGGCAACAGAACGACTCCTCTCACTCGGTGTGGATCGCGAGCAGATAAACCAAGTCCTTCGCCGCGGTAAAGCATCGCAAACCATCGAAGTCAAAGCGTTAGCCAATGGTGTTATCGCCAGCCTAAACATTCGTGAAGGGGGCTATTTGTCTCCCGCTCAAGCCGTCATCAGTGCTGGCCCCCTCAACGAAGTTTGGGTGGATGCGGAAGTGTTCGAGCGACAAGCGCACTGGCTAACCAACGGTAGCCAAGCCAGCATGACGTTGGATTCATTGCCCGGTAAAGAGTGGCAAGGAGCTATCGACTATGTTTACCCTATTCTCGACCCAAAAACACGCACGCTACGTATGCGCCTGAAGTTTGCCAATCCCAATGGTGAACTCAAACCCAATATGTTTGCCAACATCACACTGCAACCCGTGAGTGACTCCGACGTTCTGACGATTCCGAAATCTTCTGTGATCCGCTCTGGTGGCATGACACGTGTTGTCCTAGCGGAAGGCGAAGGTAAATACCGCTCGGCGCGCATCGAAATTGGACGCGAAGCGGGTGATAAAATCGAAGTGCTGCAAGGTTTAACCGTCAATGATCGCATTGTGACTTCTGCGCACTTTATGCTCGACTCTGAATCCAGTCAAAGCGCAGATCTCTCTCGTATAAACGGGGTTGAAGCTGCGGCAGAAACCGCATGGGCAAAAGGTGAAATCACCGATCTAATGGCAGATCACGGCATGTTAACCATTAACCACCAGCCCGTACCTGAATGGAACTGGCCAGGCATGACCATGAACTTCAACACCGCGCAAGGTGTAGACCTGAGTGCGCTACAAAAAGGCCAAGCGATTGAGTTTGAAATGGAGAAAACCCCAGAAGGCCAATACCAAATTATTGCGCTGAAAGCAGACAACAGCGTCATCGTTAACGAAGTCTGGCTAAGTGGTGATGTCTCAATGCTGATGGCGGATTTTGGCATGGTTACCCTCTCCCACCTTCCCGTCGCTGAATGGAACTGGGATTCAGGTGAAATGAACTTCTCCGTAGGTGAAGAGATCAATTTGTCGGGCTTTGAAGAAGGGCAGAAAGTACGATTTCTAGTAGCGAAACAGGGCTCAGAGTACGTTTTAAAACAGCTTGAAGTATTGGGAGGTAAACAATGATTCCTGCCATTATTCGCTGGTCACTCAACAACCGCTTTCTGGTGTTGATTGCCACCGTATTCCTGACTCTTGGTGGTTTGTATAGCGTCAAAAATACCCCCGTTGACGCACTACCCGACCTTTCCGATGTCCAGGTGATCATAAAAACCAGTTACCCAGGTCAAGCGCCACAGGTCGTGGAAGACCAAGTCACCTATCCACTCACCACCGCCATGTTAGCGGTACCGGGTGCAGAAACGGTGCGCGGTTACTCGTTTTTTGGTGATTCATACGTCTACATCATCTTCAATGATAAGACCGACATGTATTGGGCTCGCTCACGCGTATTGGAATACTTAAGCCAAGTCGCGCCAAAGTTACCCGCGAATGCCAAACCTACCCTCGGTCCAGACGCAACAGGTGTGGGCTGGATATACAGCTACGTGTTGCAAGACAAAACAGGAAAGCATGACTTAGCCCAACTACGAAGCCTACAGGACTGGTTCCTAAAGTATGAACTGCAAACGGTCGAAGGGGTCTCTGAAGTCGCCACCGTTGGCGGCATGGTCAAGCAGTATCAAGTGCAAATTGATCCCGCGAAATTGCGCGCATACAACCTGACTTTGCAACAAATCAACATGGCCATCCTAAACGGCAACCAAGAAAGCGGTGCGTCCGTGATTGAGGTAGCAGAAGCCGAGCACATGGTGCGCACAACGGGCTATCTCACCAGTATCGAGGATATTCAGTCACTGCCACTCAAGGTGACCGACAAGGGTACGCCACTGCTATTGGGGGATATTGCCGATATCAATATTGGCCCACAAATGCGTCGTGGTATCTCTGAGTTTAATGGTGAAGGGGAAGCCGTAGGCGGCGTTATTGTCATGCGCTTTGGCGAAAATGCGAGCGAAGTGATTGATAACGTCAAAGCCAAGCTGGCCGATCTGCAACGCAGCCTGCCAGAAGGGGTCGAAATCGTCTCGACTTATGACCGTTCAACGCTGATCAACGCCGCCGTTGAGAACCTTTGGAAAAAACTCGCCGAAGAGTTCATTGTGGTTGCCGTCGTCTGTGCGCTGTTCTTGTTCCACATTCGCTCGTCACTGGTCATCGCGCTTAGCCTGCCTGTCGGTATTCTCTCTGCCTTTATTGTCATGCACTGGCAAGGGATTAACGCCAATATCATGTCTCTCGGTGGTATCGCGATTGCGATTGGTGCCATGGTGGACGGGGCAATCGTAATGATCGAAAACGTGCACAAGCACATCGAACGGACACCACTCACGGACAAAAACCGTTGGCAAGTGATTGGCAAAGCAGCCGAAGAAGTCGGTGCACCGCTGTTCTTCTCACTGCTTATCATTACGTTAAGCTTTGTGCCCGTGTTCGCTCTTGAAGGTCAAGAAGGCAAAATGTTCTCGCCACTTGCCTTCACCAAAACCTACGCGATGGCGGCAGCGGCAGGTCTAGCGATTACACTTGTACCTGTGCTGATGGGTTACTTTATTCGTGGTAACGTACTGCCTGAGCACAAAAACCCGGTCAACAAAGGGCTAGTTTCGCTCTATCGACCACTACTGAGTTTAAGCCTGAAATACCCGAAATCGATGATTGTACTGGCGCTGGGACTGATGGCCTCGGCTTACTATCCAACCAGTAAACTGGGCAGTGAATTTATCCCGCCATTGGATGAAGGCGACTTGATGTACATGCCAACCACTTATCCGGGCATTTCCATCGGTAAAGCGCGTGAGCTCTTGCAACAAACCAACAAACTGATCAAAACCGTACCCGAAGTCGAAACGGTATGGGGCAAAATTGGCCGTGCCGATACCGCGACTGATCCCGCTCCACTGACCATGATCGAGACGGTTATCCAGCTCAAAGCGCGCGACCAATGGCGTGAAGGCGTGACGACAGAATCACTTCGCAAGGAGTTTGATAACTTAGTCCAATTCCCTGGTTTAACCAACGCATGGGTAATGCCTATCAAAACTCGTATCGACATGCTCGCGACGGGTATCAAGACACCAATCGGGATTAAAATCGCGGGTCCTGATTTGAAAGAGATCGAGCAGATTGGCGCCCAACTCGAACCGATCCTCAAAGGCGTGCAAGGCACTGCGTCTGTTTACGCTGAACGTGTTGCGGGTGGGCGTTATGTCACCATCGACATCAAACGTAAAGCAGCAGCACGTTACGGTTTGAGTATCAAAGACGTTCAACAAGTGGTTTCCACGGCAGTGGGCGGCATGAACGTGGGTGAGACCATCGAAGGGCTAGAACGCTACCCGATTAACGTGCGTTACCCACAAGATTATCGTGATTCAGTCGTCAAACTGCAAAACCTACCACTGGTAACGCCAAACGGAGCACGCATTACACTCGCCGATGTGGCGGATGTTCGCTATGAAGATGGCCCACCGATGATCAAAACCGAAAACGCACGTCCAAATGGCTGGGTGTTTGTCGATATTGATGGTCGCGATTTAGGCTCCTACGTACAAGAAGCGCAACAAGTGGTAGCAGAGCAGCTTGAACTTCCTGCTGGTTACTCACTTGCTTGGTCTGGTCAGTATGAATATATGGAACGCGCCAAAGAGCGACTCAGTGTCGTGGTGCCAATTACTTTAGCCATCATCATGCTGCTGTTGTACTTCAGCTTCCGCCGCGTTGGTGAAGTGCTGATCATTATGGCGACATTACCACTCGCAATGGTGGGAGGCCTATGGCTAATGCATTACCTCGGTTACAACTTCTCCATTGCGGTAGGGGTCGGCTTTATCGCACTGGCCGGGGTGGCGGTGGAAATCGGTGTCATCATGCTCGTCTACCTCAACCAAGCATGGCATTACAAAAAGCTTCACGCTGAAGAAAACAAGCAAGCGCTTAAGCCACAAGATCTCACCGATGCGATCCGCGAAGGCGCTGGCTTACGTGTACGCCCAGTCATGATGACGGTTCTAACGGTGATTATTGGCCTTATCCCAATCATGTACGGTGAAGGTACGGGCTCTGAGGTGATGCAACGCATCGCAGCCCCGATGATTGGCGGCATGGCTTCAGCACTTCTGCTCACGCTATTGGTTCTCCCTGCCATATTCAAGTTATGGAAAAGCAAAGAACTGACTAAAACCGAATAGAAAATCAGGGGCAGTACTGACTGCCCCCTTAACAAAACAATCAACAACAGAAAACAAAAAGAACACGACTTAAAAAGGAAAAAACCATGAACAAAATGACAAAAACACTGATTGCAGCAGCACTGACTTTCTCTGCCACCGCAGTATTTGCGAACACCATGGATCACTCAAAAATGGATCATTCTAAGATGGATCATGGAAAAGTGGACCACAGTAAAATGGATCACGGCAACATGAAAGAAGGCAGCATGAAGATGGACCACTCGAACATGATGGGAATGGAAGGCATGTCGGATGTTGGTATGCCAGCCAAAGGTTCAAAACCAAACAAAATCGTGCATGTTATTTTGAGCGATGACATGAAAATCACCTTTAAAAAAGAAGTCAAAATTGAGCCAAACGACGTAGTGCAGTTCGTTGTCATGAACACCGGTAAAATCGACCATGAGTTTTCTATCGGCTCTATGGCTGAACAGCTTGAACATCGTGAAATGATGAAGCAGATGGGCAACCATGCACATGACAGCGGCAGCACCGTGACCGTTCAACCAGGCAAAGCGAAACAACTGATGTGGCATTTCCACGGCGATAACAAAGTCGAGTTTGCATGTAACATTCCAGGCCACGCCGAAGCGGGTATGGTGAAGAAAATAGAACTGTAACTCTATAGCGTGTCACCACGCTAGCCAAACAATAGACCACAGCCCCCTACTCATTAGCTTCAACATATTGAGCTGGGGGATAAATTACACACTCAAATCAAAAGGAAAAACCGAACGCCATTATTTCCTGCCACTTATTGCTTATCGAAAAAACAACAGCTTATTATTGGTAAAATATTTTTTGTCTAAGATCTCTCACTTTTATAATCACAATAATGACGAGGGATTTTTTTCATACATAATGACTATGAGTCTGAAATGGTTCATTTCAATTAGGTGAATATTATGACCACATACAACACTTCTAGTCTCTGGTTTACACTCGATTATAAAATCGCGTTCTTCTTTCCTGCTTAATTCCCACAATTAAATTAATTTTCAATACATTAGATATTACTTAATGTAATAAAACTCGCATACTAGTTTATTAGTACGTTTTGTAGCCATTGAATTTTAATTTATCTACTTGTTCTTACCAGTTATTAGACTGGCGCTTAATATGATATTTCGCGTCTATCCACTGGTATTTTCAATCAATTTAAAACACTCGAGAATAAACAAACTATTCTTGAGGTAATAAGTATATTTAAAATTTCAGGAAACTATTATGGATAATTTTAAGCATCTTCCAGAACCCTTTCGTATTCGCGTTATTGAGCCAGTAAAACGCACCACTCGCGAGTATCGCGAAGAAGCGATTTTAAAAGCGGGCATGAACCCTTTCCTACTGGATAGTGAAGATGTCTTTATCGACTTGCTGACCGACAGTGGCACAGGGGCCATCACTCAAGATATGCAAGCGGCGATGTTCCGTGGTGATGAAGCGTATAGTGGCAGCCGCAGTTATCACGCATTAGCCAACGCCGTAAAAGACATTTTTGGTTACGAATTCACCATTCCGACACACCAAGGCCGTGGTGCAGAGCAAATCTACATTCCTGTGTTGATCAAAAAACGTGAAATCGAAAAGGGATTGGATCGCTCTAAGATGGTCGCCCTGTCGAACTACTTCTTCGATACCACCCAAGGTCACACGCAAATTAACTGCTGTGTGGCGAAAAACGTCTACACCGAAGAAGCCTTTGATACTGGCGTGAAAGCCGACTTTAAAGGCAATTTTGATTTAGAAAAGCTGGAAGAAGCGATTCTCGAAGCGGGCCCTGCCAATGTGCCGTACATCGTCAGCACCATTACCTGTAACTCTGCTGGCGGCCAACCGGTTTCACTTGCTAACTTAAAAGCGGTTTACGAGATTGCCCAACGCTATGAGATCCCTGTGATCATGGACTCAGCCCGTTTTGCGGAGAATGCTTATTTCATCCAGCAACGCGAAAAGGATTACCAAAACTGGAGCATCGAGGAGATCACCCGCGAAAGCTACAAATACGCTGATGGTTTGGCCATGTCAGCGAAAAAAGACGCCATGGTACAAATGGGCGGTCTGCTTTGCTTTAAAGATGAAAGCTTCCTAGATGTTTACACAGAATGCCGCACCTTGTGTGTGGTTCAAGAAGGTTTCCCCACTTACGGTGGCTTAGAAGGCGGTGCGATGGAGCGCTTAGCGGTTGGCCTATACGATGGTATGCGCCAAGATTGGCTGGCCTACCGAATTAACCAGGTGGAATATTTGGTGAATGGCCTCGAAAGCATTGGCGTGGTTTGTCAGCAAGCCGGTGGACACGCGGCCTTTGTTGATGCAGGTAAACTGCTTCCTCATATTCAAGCAGACCAGTTCCCTGCCCATGCTTTAGCATGCGAGCTCTATAAGGTCGCGGGTATCCGCGCGGTCGAAATCGGCTCGCTGCTCCTCGGGCGCGATCCTGCGACAGGCAAGCAGCACCCGTGTCCTGCGGAGTTACTGCGCCTAACCATTCCACGCGCCACGTATACTCAAACGCACATGGATTTCATCATCGAAGCGTTTGGTAAAGTCAAAGCCAATGCGGCAAACGTCAAAGGGCTCGAGTTCACCTATGAGCCGCAAGTCCTTCGTCACTTTACCGCGCGACTGAAGGAAATCGACGCATAACACTCGCCAAAACGCAGCCCTACAGTGGCTGCGTTTTTTTGGCCAAAAAAAGATAACGATAGATTAAACAATAACGTGAAACTCAAGGATTATTATCATGTCAAAGCAACCCTCGTTAATTGGGGGAGCGTGCATTATTGCCAGCGTCTGTGTCGGCGCAGGAATGCTCGGCCTCCCCAGCGCAGGGGCTGGCGCGTGGACGCTCTGGTCTCTATTGGCTCTCACTCTTACCATGGTCGTCATGACTCTATCTGGTTGGCTGCTGCTCGAAGCTTTTAAACACTACGAACTGCGGGTTTCCTTCAATACCGTCACCAAAGATATGCTCGGCAACAAAGTAAACTGGTTCAACAATTTGATGGTTTACTTTGTAGGTGGCATTTTGCTGTACGCTTACATCACTTCTTCTGGTCTTATCTTGCAAGATGTTCTGCAAATAGACAGTAAAGTGGCCTCTGTCTTATTCGTTGCGGTATTCTCGGCCTTTGTTTGGCATTCAACACGCGCCGTTGACCGTATCTCGGTCATTCTCATTGTCTTTATGGTTCTCAGTTTTATCTTTGGCGTTTCAGGGTTAGCGATCAACGTCAAAACCTCCGTTTTATTCGATACCATCAATGAGAATGCAGATTACGCGCCCTACGCCATGGCGATGCTTCCCGTTGCTCTAACCTCTTTTGGTTATCACCATTCCGTCTCTTCTATGCGCTCTTATTACGGTGATGAACGAAAAGCCAAATACGCCATTCTTGGCGGAACGATTATTGCGCTTAGCCTCTATTTCTTATGGCTACTGAGCATCTTCGGCAACTTACCTCGCTCAGAGTTTGGCTCGGTGATAGAGCAAGGTGGTAATGTCGATGTGCTGCTAAAAGCACTGGGTTCGGTGATTGAATCAGAGAAGGTCTCGCACGCGATCAACGCATTCTCGATGGCGGCGATTCTCTCGTCTTTCATTGGTGTTGGATTAGGGGTGTTTGATTTCTTGGCTGATCTGTTTCAATTCAGCAACAGCAAAATGGGCAGAACGCAAACTTGGTTAGTCACCTTCCTTCCACCGTTGATCTTGTCGCTGCTGTTCCCATTTGGTTTCATCATTGCCATTGGTTATGCTGGCGCGGCGGCCACCGTCTGGGCATGTATCATCCCTGTACTTCTCGCCTACAAATCTCGTTCGATGGAGAATGGCTACCAAGGCTTTGTGGTACCAGGTGGCATATCGGTGCTCATTCTGGTTCTGGGTTTTGGTGTGTTAACCGCCATCTTCCATATGCTGGCCATGGCCAATATGCTGCCCGCATTTACGGGGTAAAGATAACGCCAGCCACCTCAAGGTGGCTGGCTTGTTGTTACAAATGCCAACTCCGCGTAATTTGCGCTTCAGCGACAAAATGATCGTCGTGACTCACCAAAATTAATGCGCCCTGGTAGCGGGCCAGCGCGTGGGCCAATGCCTGTTTGGATTCCAAATCGAGATGATTGTCCGGTTCATCCAACAGCAACAGAGGCTGGTTAGGTACATGGCTTACCATCAACATCGCCAATTTCATTTTCTCACCGCCACTCAGATGTGCCGCTTGCCGATCAACGCTATCTCGACGAAAACCGATACCAGCAAGCAACAGACGAGCCTCATTGGTAGTTATCCCAGAGCAAAAGTGAGTGAGATTTTCCAGCAAAGAGAGCTGAAGGTTGATGATTTGGTAGTGTTGGTCAAGATAAACCGCAGGCGCATAGCGGCAAATCTCACCACTGTATTCCTTATGTAGACCGGTCAACGCTTTCAGTAGCCTGCTTTTCCCCACGCCATTGGCACCAAACAAACGGTAGCGTTCTCCTTGTTTGAGCTGAAAGGAGAGAGGCGTGTGCGTAAGCCCTTGCGTTCGATAATCTTTCACATTCAGCAACGTCCTCTTTTTGTACTCATGCGTTTCAGACAAGTACAACTTTGGTTCTTCCTCTAGCACCAACTTCTGCTTTAAATTGTGTTGCAGATGCTGATTTCGCTTAAGTTGATTTTGCTCCTTGATGTTGGCGCTCGCGCGGCGATTTTCAGCGCTGTTTTTCATGCCGTCTGTCAATATTTTGGGTTGGCTACCTGACGTACGCTTTTTCTTACCCTGGCTTTCTCGCTTCTGCGCTTTCTCTTTGCTCTTTTGTATCTCGCGTTGTATTGCTTTTTGTTCACGTTGCAGATGATTGAGCTTGCGAGTCACCGCTTCTTGCTGCGCCTGCCACTGCTGCTGATATTGCGCATAGTGACCATCAAACCAGTGCAACCCTTCTGATGTCAAACGCACGACTCGATCCACCGCCATCAACAAAGCGCGATCATGGCTCACCAACAAGATTGGCCGCGACTCGAGCCTCATTTGCTCAATCAACCATTGTTTACCAATGTGGTCGAGATGATTACTCGGCTCATCAAGGATCAACACCTCGTTGTCCGCCAAAAACAAGCGCTTTAAAGTGAGCATCGCAAGCTGTCCACCGCTAAGTTGCTGACAACTGGCATCGAGGGGTTGCGTGATCCTAAGCTCATCAAGCAAAGCTTGCGTGGTGTGCTCAATCTGCCAATCTTCTTCCAGCTGTTCAAAATGAAGTGGATCCACACTGCCCTTTTCTATTTGCTTGAGGGCATTCAGTTTTTGACTGACACCAAGGTATTGCGCAATGGAGCCTTGTGGCTTTTGATCGGATGCTTGTTGCGAGTAGTAGCCAATTCGGCCATGAGCAACAACGTGACCTGATGTCGGCGTCCTTTGGCCGACCAGCAATTGCAGCAGGAGAGACTTACCCACACCATTTCGGCCTACCAACGCCGTTCGTCCCTCGGAAAGTTGAAAATCAAGATGGTGAAATAACCATTCACCGCTGTTTAATTGATAGCTCAGTTGCTGAGCGTGAATAACGGGCATAGAGACCCCCTTACGATTCAAAGAAAAGTAAGAAGTCAGTAGGCAAAATTACGAGCATCACGTGTGGCAACACAGGCATCAAGCAATGCATGACGCACAGATGGAATGAAAACTCATTTGAGAATAAAAAACGCAATAACGCCGACTAACTCCAAGAGCCGAATGAATAAAAATCATCGGAATGTAGGGAAGTTAGATGTTCATGTAGGCGTTATCTCCGCAAGAAAGGATGGCAAGAGGTTAACAATTGAACAAACGAGGTGTCAAGTGCAACTCATGAATCAATACACAACAAAAAGCTAAATAATGTAGTGCTAAAGCAATGATTAAAAACAAAATAATCAATAAGAATCTTTTTGTGATCATTGATAAGTATTTGATAAATCATAAATGCAACAAATGAGTGTTGTGGTATTTTCGCCCGCCTCTATGCAAATAAAATATACCTATTATTTCAATCGCATAGTTATTAAAAATACGTTAAATATCAATAAGGAAATTTGTGTGAAAAAGTTGGCATTATCTAAAGTTTTTCTGTTGGGCTTATTGGCCTCTTCGTATGCAAATGCGAACGTATTGACAGGAGTAGTCGGCATTGGATATGGCTTTGGAGGCGATAAACTGGGTGAAGGCGTTTTCGTCAATGGCGATAGCGATGATATAAAAGCGAACGAAGGTTTTTCGATCTTTGGCGGGGCGGATTTAGCGCTTCCACAAGACTTCTTGTTTCGTGGCACCCTAGGTTACAAGTTTGACACTATTGATGCGTCAAACGGTGATATCTCATTCAGCCGAGTTCCCGTTGAGTTCACAGTTTTCAAGAGCTTAAGCAACCACAAGTTAGGCGCAGGGTTTACCTATCACACCGCGGTTAGCTATGAGTGTGATGTCAGCGGGATCTGCAGTGGCGAAGTGGAATTCGATGATGCAGCAGGTTTGGTGGTGCAATATGAGTACGCATTTGCGCCTGGAGCTCTTGGCCAAATCGCAGTTGGTGCCAAATACACCAATATCGAGTATGAAGTATCCTCAACAGGTGAAACCTTTGACGGCAGTGGCTTCGATATTCACCTTACCGTTTTGTTCTAAAGACCATCGAAATCTAGACCAATAAATCGGTGTTAATCTGTGTTATTTAGGGAAGAGATGCCCTCTTCCCTTGTTTCTACGACGTTATCGTTATTTATCTCAATGGAAACGACGCGTGATTTTCAATATAAGCACCGTTTAAATCAACAAACGCAGCCATTTCAAGCTGCGTTTTCTCTTGTTAGCGCATCACAAACCATTCTTCGTGAAAGCGCTGGCGAATATCGACCCGATAGGGTTTTAGCGCTTGCTTTAAGGCATGCGAGAAGGCCACAGGTCCACAGAAGTAGAAATCATAGTCGCGCAGGTCACCGCATTGCTTAGCAATGTCTTCCGCAGTCAACAAAGGGGCCACGCTCGCATCGATAATGGTCAGTGAGGCGTGAGCAGCGTGCGCTTTACGCTTAAGTTCCTCACACATCTGCGGATCCACTTTCTGGCAACAGAAGAAAAGATGCACGCGCCGGGAATGTTCTATTGCGGCTAAGGCCTCTAAGCCGGCCATAAACGGGGCAATCCCGACCCCACCACCAATCCAGATCTGCGCTTTATTTGCTGAGAAATCAAACTGACCGTAAGGCCCTTCGATTTCAAGCTGCTCACCAACACGGATTCGATCGCGTAAACCCGTGGTAAAATCACCCAGTTCTTTAATGAGAAAACGCAGTTGATTGCCTTGCGTTGCACTAGCAATGGTGAAGGGATGAGGCTCTTCATCGGCAAATCGTAGATAGACAAACTGACCCGCTTTGTGCCCATTCCATCGGTTTTCAACCGTGACAGTCAAATCCAACGTTTGGCTATTCGGGCAATAATGAAGTCGAGTTACCTGGGCTGCATAGCGTGCTTTCTTGCCTATCAATCCAAATAAACTGTAGAGCGCCGCCAAACTTCCCACGCTTAAAAACAATAACGTGATCCAGTAGATAGGCGTGCCCAAATACGCTTTTTTCAGCAAAATAAAAGCGTGCGCAGCAATCAATAGGTAAGCTACTGGCATCAATTGGTGACTCAAGCGGAAGGATTTGTACTTAACCGCAGACCATAATGACACCACGACTAAGGCAATCAGCAGATAAAATCCCCACTCCCCCATCGCCATGGCAACAGGTTTCGCTTGTTTTAACCACACGCCCCATTCAGAAAGCTGGCCATGTGGGCCACTGCCATCGAAGCGAAGCGGTTTTTCCAGCAGCTCAAGAGAGATTAACCATTTAGGTAAATGGTAAGTAAACCAATGAAACACACCGAGCGATAAACCCACAATGCCAAGCCATTTATGGATCCGATACCCTTTGTCGATACCCTGAGTCCAACGCTCAATAGTGGCAAGGCGCAACGCAAGCAGCATAGCGGCTGAGAACATCATAAGTGCCAGAATACCGGAGTACTGAACAAGGGCTGAGCGCCATTGAAACACATTTTGTGAAGAGAGAAGCGAAGGCTCGGCTTGCAGCCACAAAAGCGTCATGATGGCGACGGCGATCCCTATCGATTGTTTTACTCTGTCCATAACCAAATCCACTTTATTTATAAGGTTATTTTAGAGTAACAATCCTAACGTAAAGCAACGTCGCCAGCATGTAAATTTGGGTAAAGGATGCGCTTGTTGTTACGACTTCACTTGCGTACTGGATCTGCGCTTGAGTCGAAAGCCTAAATCCGTCACTTCTTGAAAACGCTCACCTTTAATCGCATGGAGTAACTTCTCCGCTGCGCGTGTGCCCATATTATCGTAGTCGTATTCTGCACTGCTGATGCTGGGATAAGCGTGCTCAGCGAGCGTGGAACCTTCTAAACAGATGATCGCCATATCGCCCGGCACCTTGAGCACGCGGCGATGGCATTCAAACAGCGCCCCAATGGCAATTTCCTCATGGCTACACACCAGCGCGTCCAGCGTAGAATCACGCAACAGCAGCTTTGCCAAACCTTCAGCCCCTAATTGAGCCGATGGCGCCTCATGAGTGGTAAGAAAATGATCCGGCGTGAGGTAGTTTTCAATCATGGCACTTTGCCAACCATGCAATTTTCGTTGCAAAGTTGAGTGATTCCCACGCGCACCAATAAAGCCAATATTACGAAAACCTTGTTCTACCAAATGTTTGGTACAAACCTTGCCCACATCAAAGTGATCAACGCCAATGTTCATATAGCGAGGCTCGCTGCTCAGTTCCGCAATTTCAAGAACCTGCGTGTTGGCACTGTGCAAAAGTTGATGCGTGCGGTCACTGTGGCTGCTGCCAAACAACACCACCCCTGCCGGCCTATCTTCCAGAAACGTGCTGAGTAATTTTTCTTCTTGCTCTGTCGAATAATCGCTGTAACCCAGCAAGAGTTGGTAACCCGCCTTGTTGAGCGTGTGCTGAAAAGAGGGCAAAAACAGCGCACACGATTTCTCCACCAATGAAGGCAAAATCAGTGCTATCGAATAACTCTCTGCCGAAGCAAGTGCACCAGCAGCTTTATTGGGAATGTAGCCAAGCTCATCGACGACTTGTTGAATCTTATCTCGTAACTTATCTGAGACGAGTTCTGGTGTGCGCAATGCACGCGATACCGTCATGGTTCCTACGCCAGCTTTCTTGGCCACATCGGCTAGGGTGACGCTCCCTGTGCTTCTTCGTTTTCGAGGTTCGCTCATTGGATTAATTTTACTTATTTGCAGGCTGCGGCATCTTACCACAGAGGAGAGATGCTGAAGAGTGTAGCTTACGAAAGGTTGAACTCCAGCATATGAAACTCAATGTGTTAGCAAAAATGGTAGCGCTATCACACTTAATGATAGCGCTATCAGATAGCGCTATCATTTGTGATCACAATCTGGTTTTTATGCCAAAATCATCGTTAGAGTAGCGCCATCTCAGCAACAGAAATCGGAATACAACAATGCTAAGTGAACTGATTACCTCTGACGTTATTCGAGTCCACCCTCAAGCAACAGATTGGCAAGATGCGGTTCAAAAATCGTGTCAGGCACTCATTGATAATGGTGCAGTCGAAGCACGTTACGTCGACGCTATTTTTCGCTCACACCAAGAACTGGGGCCCTACTATGTGATTGGCCCGGGCATGGCCATGCCGCACGCTCGTCCAGAAGATGGCGTCAACCGCCTGGCGTTGGCGATCACCGTTATTCAACAAGGTGTTCATTTCGATTCTGAAGGTAATGATCCTGTAAAAATGCTGGTGACGCTTGCGGCTACCGACAGCAATAGCCATGTCGGGGCAATTGCAAAACTGGCAGAACTTTTTATGAATGAAGAGCATGTCGAACAGATTTGCCAAGCTCAAACTCCTGACGATGTCCTAGCGGTCATCAAGAACTATTAACTCCTGTCTATACCCCTATATAGATTTAAATAAACAATAAGGTACAGAATGATGAAAATTATGGTTGTTTGCGGTCATGGTTTAGGCACTAGCCTAATGATGGAAATGAGTATTAAAGCGATTGTTAAAGATCTGAATGTCGACGCTGCCGTTGATCATATTGATCTGGGCAGTGCCAAAGGCACCGATTGCGACATCTTTATCGGCACTAACGACATCACCGATCAGTTAAAATCTCTGGGTGTAGAACCTAAGATTGTCAGCCTAGATAACATGGTAGATAAAGTGGCGATGAAAGATCGCTTATCTGCTGCACTTCAAGAACTTGGCGCACTTTAAGGGGGCGTTATGGAATTCTTCCGTTTCTTAATGAATGACGTTCTATCAGAACCTGCCGTTTTGGTGGGCCTGATTGCACTCATCGGCCTAATCGCACAGAAAAAGCCTGTCACCGAGTGTATCAAAGGTACAGTTAAAACCATCTTAGGTTTTATCGTGCTTGGCGCAGGTGCTGGCTTGGTCGTAAGCTCACTCGGCGATTTTGCCACTATTTTCCAACAAGCATTTGGCATCACAGGTGTTGTTCCTAACAACGAAGCCATCGTGTCGATTGCACAAGAAGCCTTTGGTAAAGAGATGGCGATGATCATGTTCTTTGCCATGTTGGTGAATATTCTGATTGCTCGCTTTACGCCGTGGAAATTCATTTTCTTGACGGGTCACCACACTTTGTTTATGTCGATGATGGTTGCCGCCATCCTTTCTTCTAGCGGTATGAGTGGCGTTCCTCTGATTGCTCTGGGTTCACTGGTCGTGGGCGCTGTGATGGTGTTCTTCCCTGCGATTGCACACAAGTACATGAAACAAGTGACGGGTTCAGACGACGTTGCAATTGGCCACTTCTCCACACTTTCTTACGTGTTGGCTGGCTTTATCGGCAGCAAATTTGGTAACAAAGAACACTCGACTGAAGAGATGAACGTACCAAAGAGCCTGCTGTTCTTGCGTGACACGCCAGTGGCGATCTCGTTTACCATGGGCATCATTTTTATGGTGACTTGTCTCTTCGCTGGCGGTGACTTTGTGCGTGAAGTGAGCGGCGGTAAACATTGGTTTATGTTCGCGCTGATGCAATCCATCACGTTTGCCGGTGGTGTGTACGTTATCCTGCAAGGTGTGCGTATGGTGATTGCGGAAATCGTACCTGCGTTCAAAGGCATCTCGGACAAACTCGTACCGAATGCTAAACCTGCGCTAGATTGCCCAGTGGTTTTCCCTTACGCCCCGAATGCAGTATTGGTGGGTTTCCTATCAAGTTTTGCTGCGGGTTTGCTTGGCATGTTCCTACTGTACGTAATGGGCTTAACCGTGATTATTCCAGGTGTGGTTCCACACTTCTTCGTTGGTGCAGCGGCTGGGGTATTTGGTAACGCCACCGGTGGTCGCCGTGGCGCAATCCTAGGGGCTTTTGCCCAAGGTCTGCTGATCACCTTCCTGCCTGTCTTCCTGATGCCAGTACTGGGTGATCTTGGCTTTGCCAACACCACCTTCAGTGACGCGGACTTCGGTGCTGTCGGTATTCTACTTGGTCTGATTGTGCGTTAAGCCATTCTTAATCCGATAAAAACCAATAAAAAGCCGCTTCAAGATAAGCGGCTTTTTCATTTTTCATCACACAATTAGCGAGCACGAAGCTTGTTGTGTTTTTTCACTTTTTTCATCGCCATTTGCTGCTTCAGTGGCGACAAGTAGTCGATGAAGAGATTACCAGAAAGATGGTCAATCTCGTGTTGCATCACGATCGCGAGAAACTCGCTGGTTTCGATTCGCAACTCTTTACCGTTACGATCAAGCGCTTCCACAACCACAGAAGTGTAACGCTCAACATCGGCGTAGTAGTCAGGAACAGACAAACAGCCTTCTTGACCCATTTCTTTGTTGCTGCCACTCACCACTTTTGGGTTCACCAGCACTAATGGCTCATCGCGATTTTCAGACAGGTCAATCACCACAATCGCTTCTTCGCGGCCAACTTGCGGTGCAGCTAAGCCCACCCCATTGTCTGTAGCGTAAAGTGTGTCTAGCAGATCATCGATCAGAGTTTGTACCGCAGCCACATCGGTGACTTGCTTTGATTCAACGCGTAGACGTGGATCGGGTGCAGTTAAAATGTCTAAAACAGCCATGAGTTCCTTAAATCATCAATTGAGTAAAAATAACGCGGCGTAAGATAGTGTTTTCTCTCCACGTTGTAAACCTAAGGTTAGCATCAATGCCCAGTTTTCCTTATTCTTGAGCTTAAAATGAGGAAAGCCAGTCAATTCGACTGGCTTGATTACGTGAGTGGTGATTATTTAGATCAAAACTGCCCTAAATATTCCCATTGATGGTTGGTGGCATTGCCATCGGTCGGCCAAGGGAAATAACCATAACTCTCGGTTTTTAGGCGATAGTAATGATAACCACCACGGAAAGCGTACTGATAAATATCGTTCACTTTGCCACGTTGCCCATGGCTGCCCCATTCGCCCATGACCTCTTGCTGATGCCATTGCAGCACGGCACGTTCAAAACTCGCTAAATCACGATTGAGCTCATCCAGATAAGCTTGAATGGTGCTGTCAGTACCGAGGAAATACCAATCTTGATTGGTTTCACCGTTGGTTGGGAATGCGTCACCTTCACCCGGGCGTTTCTGGATAAAGTAGTGATTTTCACCGTCAACCTGCCCCACAAAGACAGCGCTGTTCATGGTTTGCCATGTGGTGGCAGTGCGTTCATCCCAACTCATCAGACGCGACAAGCCAAAATAACTGGTCACTTTTACTTCTACTGCACTCTCTGAACTACGGTCGAACTGCAGTGGATTGAAGGCAAAATTGATATGCTCTTCTGCCGAACCGAGGTATTTCCAATCTTGGTTGTCGGTTTGATCAACTGGGAATGCCCCTGCATCTTGCTGGCGCATCACAAAGTAGTCTCGCGTTCCAAGCTCTGGATTAAGGAAAACATACAGTGCACCTGCGCGACGTTCAGAATGAGTCACGCCGTTATTCAACGTACCACGACCATAGTACTCAGCAACGTACGCATCAAATTGTGCGATGGTAGCAAAATCGACATTCAACAACGCTTGGTTTTCGGCAAACGTAGGTGTGGTGTCGACCACTTGGCTGTAGCCATATTCCTGACCAATGATGATCGGCCCTTTCAATTGATCAATTGGCGGGTTTTGATCCGGCGTCAAATGCGCGATTTGTGTTTCGCCATTGGCATCCGCACAGCTCAATGCCACCGATGTTGGTACACCGTTATCCATCGGCAAGTTAACATGGAACTTGTTACTTTCATTGACACTATGACGAGAGGCATTGAGAAGCACTCGCTCACTGGCACCATTTGCAAACTCAACATCTAACTGACACTGACCTTGCGTCTGGTAGTTAGGGCGCAGTACTTCATCACCACGTAGAGCGTAGCGCCATGTTTTCCCGTATTTGTGCATAACCCCTGAAATTTGCTGGCAATAACTACCAACAACAAAGCCAGCACCGTCATGATCATTACCGCTCTTGTTCAGAGTGCAGAGCTCAACGTCACCGATTTCTGGCGTTGGCGCGTAAGTGACGGCACCAACACCATACTTAGACAACAGCTCGTAATCTGCAGGCGCCGATTGCATATCGCGATTGACATGCCATTGCATATCAAGACCAGTGCCACATCGGTTGGTTTGTGGAATCACCCCACCGACAAACACCGCGCTATCGCCGTTGGCAGATTGGTAAGTAAATTTACAAACGCGTTGTTGCTCGCCATTGATTCGAAGCGTTTGCCAAACATTGCTGGCAATCTGCTCAGGGGTTAAATCAGCGACGGCTTGCCAACCTTCTGGCTGAAATTCTCCTTGCTCTGACCGCGGCAATTCAAACACGTTACCGTAGTTCGAGTACACCGGTGGATAAACTTGGCTTGGGTTGATATTAAGTGGGTCGTAAATTCCCAACAGCGTCACCACAGGCACACCCGTTTGTTGCGGTTTTGGCGTGTCGGTCTCGACCGTTTGATAACGCTGCGCTGCTTGATCCCACTGCACATAGCCACTTGGGCTACTGCTATCAAGGTTGAAACCACTGTTCATCCAACGCTGCGCTTTGCGCGACTGTGCTGGATGCTCAAGGGTAAAGCGGCTAATCGTACCAACATACTCTTGCTCACCGCCGTTTTGAGCATCAACGAGGAAACGGAACGCATCTTTGAATGGCGGAACAATGTCATCACCTTGTTGCTGTGTATACACACTGCCTTTCCAATGCAGGTTGCCGATAAAACGTTGATGGAAAGCATCCCATCCCCAGCCTGATTCCATATCGTGAATCGACGCCATATACGGCCAGTGCCCCAGCCCATAATTGTGGCCAAGTTCATGTGACCATTCGTTGCCCGTGGTCGCTTCTAGCGTGACAATGCCACCACCACCACTGCCACCATGCACCACCACTTGGGGTAGATCGGTGTCTTTTTTGGTGTAAACACCCACGTTGGTATGGGCGGTGATGTGATTAAAGCGACGATTGTACTGCTGGGTATAACCTGCGCTAGTCAAAATACCCACGTTGGCATTGTTAATGCCAATCGATACCATGGCTTTACCAATCGCTTCGCGCATATCGCCACTGTGCCAACCACCTGTGCTGGCGCTTTTATCGGTGTACACCACGCCGTTTGGCATCGTCACAATCGGGAAATGCGCTGGCGTGTAATCGGCCATCACCAACTTGGAGGCCGGGATTTTCTGGAAGTAATCCGCCGCAAGCGTCGGTAAGTTTTGGATCATGGTATTGCGATTACGCGGCTCAATAAGCATGCCCATGTCGATGTTTTGAATCACCAACTCTGGTGCGCCACCAAATTGGATCTCTCCTTGGCTTAGTACCCCTTCTCGGCCTAAGTTGTCGGTCAAGCGCAGCGATAGACCCGGCTTCATCCAGTTCCATTGCAGTGGCAGCGACCAAGCATGATGAGAGAAGACCACTTTCATACGTCCATTATCAGGCTGATCCGATGCAGCCAGAGCACTTGGCGGCAGCATCAAGCTGCTGTGGACCACCTCGCCATCAAGGAGTACTTCAGCACGTATTTGGTTGATCTCTTCGCCTTGCGAAGACGTGAAGAGCAGCATCGCGTCACGATTCATGATCACATCCAAATGGCCTTGCCCCGTCAGTTCATTGCCATTTGGTGCCACCGAAGTGTGCGTTTGCGTGATGC
Source organism: Vibrio sp. 03_296 (assembly GCF_002265885.1). NCBI lineage: Bacteria > Pseudomonadati > Pseudomonadota > Gammaproteobacteria > Vibrionales > Vibrionaceae > Vibrio > Vibrio sp. 03_296. Next base: position 52,528 of record NZ_NPKW01000098.1, on the reverse strand, counting down.
CCAAACCGCCTTCTAAACTGCCTTGCAAATGGTTCGGGGTTGGGATCTCATCGGCAAAACCAACACGAGAGGCTTGAGTGGTGAAACGCACTAACTGTGGCTCAGCACAATCCACCGAATTGCAAGAGCGCAGCGCCACTTCATATTGTGTTTCAGGCTTGAGCCCGCCGATAAAAAAGCCCGCAGAGACAGCGTCATAGCGGCGAGCATCTTCTTCATCACTTAAGTTGGTTAACGTGAGTGTCACCTTGTCTGACGGGTTTTGACCTAGCCAATCAAAAGAGGCACCGAGATCAGACACGCTCGATACCGTCAACGAAGTCAGACTCGGTTTAACCAGCTCGCCACAATCGTTGGTTTCCGTGCGATAGGTAACATCGCGCTCCCATGCGTAACTGCCATCGTTATTTTTTGAGCCATGTGCCGCTGGTATGTATTCAACAAAACAGCCCTGTTCATCCGATTCATAAACGCCAAACTCGCGGCTCATAAGATAGAAGCCACCGTTGTACATCATGAACTCCCAACTCTCATCCACAAAGTCGATCACATTACGATAAGGCGTGTCGTCACCTCCTTGGTAAGGGAGGAATGGGAACTTAATATCATTTTTATAGCTTAAACGGTATTCCACATCTTTATAGGTAATCCAGCGCTCCCCATCACGCTCAAACACGCCTTCTCCGCGTTCAGCCATCGCTTTGATCGATTCCAAACGCTCGACGGTTTTCTCTCCGATCTGTACCAGCGTCAACTCAGGTTGCGCCCACACAGCGGTGCTTCCCAATAGCCCCGCTATGAGAAGTGTCAGTGGTTTTTTCTTCATGATTGGCTTATCTCATTATTATTTGAATAGATTGAGCCCAAATTTAGGCAACACTAACCCACAACATTTCTCTAAAAATCTAAGAAATATTGTTATTAATAAGTAGGTTAGGATTTAATTATCATTTATGAGACAAGCAATTTAAAAATGAAGATTGAACGGAATGAGAGTGCAGTTCCAAAATGCCATACTGAAAAGATTCAATATGAGAGGTTCAGTCAATAATTCAGTGGATTTATAAATATTCAACAATTCAATAATTTAGATGATTTTTACCCACAAAAATCACCGTGAGAAATGGGTGAGCAGCTTCATCTCTTCCCGGCTTAGGTATAGAATATCAGAGCCGAGGCGAACTCGAACCAATAAGCAGAAACAGCCTGTATCTCGCTTGCTGAGTATCCCGTCCGAACCTCTCATTTGTTTAGCAGACAAACCACGCCCTTTCTCTCCCATTCATTCGGTGTGGTAACCCTGAAGAAAACTTGGAAACTAACATGAGTCTATTTGAGAATCTCTCAATCATCTTTGCCCTGATCTTATCCAGCTGCTTTTTCTCTATGTCAGAAATTGCACTTGCCGCCGCCAGAAAAATTCGCTTAAAGCAGTTTTCTGACGAAGGAGATGAGCGCGCAACCAAAGTGCTTGAACTGCAAGCCAATCCGGGTAACTTCTTCACCGTGGTGCAAATTGGCCTTAACGCTGTGGCCATCATGGGCGGTATTGTGGGTGAGTCTGCCTTCACGCCTTACATCAAAGCCGCTCTTGACGGTGTTGTCCCAGCAGCTTGGTTGGCACAGGTGAGTTTCTTCCTCTCCTTCTTTTTAGTCACCAGCATGTTTATTTTGTTTGCCGACTTAATGCCCAAGCGCATCGCTATGGCGGTGCCAGAAAAAATCGCCATGACCTTGGTCGGCCCGATGTTGGTCTGCATTTCCATTCTCAAGCCATTTATTTTTGTCTTTAACGGCTTAGCCAACCTGATTTTCCAACTGCTGAGCATTCCTGCCGAGCGCAACGACGACATTACCTCTGACGATATTTATGCAGTGATGGATGCAGGCGCTGAGGCGGGCGTGCTTGATCGCGGCGAACAAAAAATGATGGAAAGCGTGTTTGAGATGCAGTCGGTGCCCGTCACCTCTGCCATGACGCCACGCGAAAGCCTGACCTTCCTTTCGCTTGAAGACGATGAAGAGACGCTGAGAAAGAAGATCGCCGAAGATCCTCACCACAAGTTTCTGGTGTGTGATGGTCAACTCGATGCCATCAAAGGGTACATCGATTCCAAAGAACTGCTTACTCGTTTAATTAACGGTCATACATTAAACGTCAAAGACAGCAGCATGGTGCAGAGCTGCCCGATTATTCCTGACACTTTGAGCCTTTCAGAAGCGTTAGATTACTTTAAAAATACCCGCGCGGACTTTGCCGTGATCATGAACGAATATGCGCTGGTGCTCGGTATTGTCACTTTTAACGATCTGCAAAGTGCGGTGATGGGGACCTGGGTGCTGGCCGAAGGCGAAGAACAAATCGTTGCACGCGACCCGAACTCTTGGTTAGTGGACGGTGTTACGCCAATTACCGATGTGATGCGAGCACTCAATATCAACGAGTTTCCACATCCACAAAACTACGAAACCATTGCCGGTTTTATGATGTACATGCTGAGAAAGATCCCACGCAGAACGGATGCCATCATTTACTCTGGTTACAAGTTCGAAGTGGTGGACATTGATAACTACAAAGTTGACCAACTGCTGGTCACCCGTGTGGAAGTGGAGGCTCATCCAAGCCACGAGGAATAACGTCAACACTCACAACCCATTTCATCAGCCATTGCCCTTCGCTTTGGCTGATTTTTTATCTGGGGTAAATACCACAATAAGAAAGAAGCCCCAATCGTCAGGGGCTTCTTGGTCGTATAAAATGCCAGTTCGCTTAGAAGAAACCTAACGGATTCACATCGTAGCTAATCAGCAAGTTTTTGGTATTTTGGTAGTGATTTAGCATCATCTTGTGAGTTTCACGACCAATGCCCGATTTTTTGTAACCACCGAATGCGGCGTGTGCAGGATATGCGTGGTAGCAGTTGATCCAAATCCGGCCCGCTTCAATGTTACGCCCCATGCGATAGGCTAGGTTTTGATCGCGAGTCCACACGCCAGCGCCTAAACCATACTCAGTGTCGTTGGCAATGGCCAGCGCTTCATCTTCGTCTTTAAAGGTTGTCACCGCGATCACCGGGCCAAAAATCTCTTCTTGGAACACACGCATTTTGTTGTGACCTTGCAGCAAAGTCGGCTGGATGTAGTAACCGGTCGCTAGATCGTTTTCTTGCTTGGCAATCTCACCACCAAACACCACTTTTGCCCCTTCTTGGCGACCGATTTCCAAGTAGCTCAATATCTTATCAAACTGCTCTTGCGACGCTTGGGCGCCAACTTGAGTGTCGGTATCGAGCGGGTTGCCCTGTTTGATGCTCTTGGCACGCTCCGCCACTTTGGCAATGAACTGATCATAAATCGACTCATGAACCAGCACGCGTGAGGGGCAAGTACACACTTCACCTTGGTTGAAGAAGGCAAGTAACGTGCCCTCAATGCATTTGTCCAGATAAGCATCTTCATGATCAAACACATCAGGAAAGTAGATGTTTGGCGACTTACCGCCGAGTTCGACCGTCGATGGAATCAAGCTTTCCGCCGCGCATTTGAGTATGTGATTACCCACTTCGGTTGAACCCGTAAACGCCAGTTTGGCAATGCGATTACTGGTTGCTAGAGCTTGGCCTGCTTCTGCGCCAAAGCCGTTAACCACGTTCACTACACCAGCTGGAATGAGATCACCAATCTTTTCCATCAGCACCAGAATTGAGGTCGGCGTTTGCTCTGCTGGTTTAAGAACCACGCAGCAGCCCGCCGCTAACGCTGGTGCCAGTTTCCATGCCGCCATGAGCATTGGGAAGTTCCAAGGAATGATCTGCCCAACCACACCAATCGGCTCTGGGAAATGGTAGCTCGCGGTATTGGCATCCAGCTCCGCAGCGCTGCCTTCTTGCGCACGAATACACCCGGCGAAATAGCGGAAGTGATCAACCACCAGCGGTAAATCTGCCGCCAGCGTTTCACGCACAGGTTTGCCGTTTTCCCACGTTTCTGCCACCGCCAACTCTTCGAGATGCGCTTCAATGCGATCAGCGATTTTCAGCAAGATATTGGCACGCTCCGTCACGCTGGTTTTTGCCCATTGATAACGAACGCTGTGCGCCGCATCCAAGGCCAAGTTAATGTCTGCCGCGTTTGAGCGAGCCACTTTACAATAAGCCTGGCCGTTAACAGGTGAAATATTATCGAAATATTCACCGCTCACCGGTTTCACCCACTCCCCGCCAATGTAGTTGTCATAGTGGCTTTTGAAATTCACGACAGCGTTGTCACTACCTGGTTGTGCATAAATCATAACTCGTCCTTTTGTTGCTCGTTTGGTTTAAAACGCAGCGTCGAATTGCGCTACTTCACGTCACCTATAACGCAAGTCACAGGCCAGAAACACAACGCTTGTTGTTAATTAAATGTAAAACTATGATTACCAAACGATAACAACTTGGGTTTGTCAAGAATGGAACGACGAGTGGCGTGATACGCGCTGTTCAACTGTTCCAAATTGGTACACCCAAACTGTGGCAAAATGGAACAGTCATGCAACTTCAACATGTTAGCAAACCCAACTGGCTGATGAACTCTTGGGACAGAAGCGAACAGGCGGGTTTGAAAGAGCGTCGCCTCCCCGAGGATGTGCGCATTTCCCCCGCGATGCTCAAAGATCGACGCCAGCAACATCACGCGTTAATCGATGCGATCACTCAATTTGCTTTGCCGTTGTTTAACCAACTGTTTGCCCACAGTGATAGCCGTTTGATTCTGACCGACAACCAAGGCGTGATCATCGGCAGTTGGGGACAACCCAAGTTTCGTGAAAAACTCACCGAGATCGCGTTGAGCTCCGGCGCCTGTTGGCAAGAACGATTGAAAGGCACCAACGCCATTGGCACCGCCCTAGTTGAAGCCAAACCCGTCACCGTGGTGGGGGATGAGCATTACATCCAGCGCCATCGCTTTATCAGTTGCTCTGCAAGCCCATTGTTTGATCACAAAGGCAATCTGGTGGGCATTTTGGACATCACCAGCGAACAGCAAAAACATGATCTGTCTACACAGGTGTTGGTACAAAACATGGTGCAGTTGGTGGAAAACCAATTATTGAATCAAGTTCCAGAAGGGCATTTTCGTGTGGATCTGGCTTGTGAAAAATCGTTGTTGAACAGTGGCTGGCAAGGCATTCTCATTGCGGATGAATCCGGTCAAGTGGTGGCGCACAACCAAGTGGCAGGGCAACTTCTGGCCAAACAGCAGGTGGTTGGGGAATCATTAGACGCCATTTTGCAATCGCAGCAGAGCCATTCTCCTCTGTTTTTTGAAACCAAAACCTTGCAGGCAAAACGCCCTCGTAGCCGCGCGTTAAGCCCTTCCAGCGATCTTCATTTTGGTGATGCCACTGTCGAGCACTGTTGGCAACAAGCCAATCGTGTGATTGATAAAGACATTAGCTTACTGATCCTTGGTGAAACAGGCGTGGGCAAAAATGAATTTGTCAAAGCGCTGCACAAAAATAGCCAGCGTAAACAAGGACCATTAGTCTGCGTCAATTGTGGCGCCCTGCCGAAAGATCTGATTGAGTCGGAACTGTTTGGCTACGTCGCTGGGGCATTTACTGGCGCCAGTAGCAAAGGGTATCAAGGCAAGATCCGCCAAGCGGATAAAGGGATCTTATTTCTTGATGAGATTGCCGATCTGCCATTGGATGCGCAAAGCCGATTACTGCATGTGCTGCAAGACAAAACCGTATTGCCGATTGGCTCTAACCAAACATGGCAGGTGGATACCCAAATTATCGCTGCCACACATAAAGATCTCGAACAACTCGTGCAGCTCGGCCTGTTCCGTCAAGATCTCTACTATCGTCTCAATGGTTTGATCATTGAGCTGCCCCGTTTTGCCAAACGTGACGATAAAAGCGCACTCATTGAGCATATCCATCGACGTTACGCGCAAGAACATCAAGATATCTGTTCACACCTGATGACGCTACTGTTGCACTATGCATGGCCCGGTAATTTGCGCGAATTGGACAGCTTATTGAAAGTCGCCACCTTAATGGCGCAAGGTGAGCCTTCAGTGTCTTTGGCTCATGTGCCTGCGCATCTAGCTCAAAAACTGGGGCAACTTATAGAACCTGATGCCACAGAGAAAGAAGTCAAAGACCTACGCTCAACAGTGGATGAGTCGTTAGTGAAGACCTACCAGGCGACGCAAGGCAATATCAGCCAAACCTCGCGATTGCTCGGCATCAGCCGCAACACCATTTATCGTAAACTCAAAAGCTTAGGGATGATTAAGTCAGCGAGATAATCGAGACACCCAAACAGCCATCGCCACGAGCTCAGCCACCAAAGGGTTAAGTCGCTGAAACCCTAACCGTTTAGTTGGCGCATTGGGGTTTGGTCGCTATAGAACATGTAGCAGTTTTTCCCTGCCAGTTTTGCTTGATACATCGCTTGGTCAGCCTGTCGAATCAGGCTGTCAGAATCTTGCTGTTCCCCGCCAAAATAGATAGAAACACCAATGCTGGCAGAGAGGGTAATCTCCTCTTTTCCAATGGTGATAGGCTGACTGATTGAATGTAGGAAGCGCTGCGCCAGCGGTTCAATGTCGTAGCTGTCTCGCACCCGAGGCACCAAAATAATGAACTCATCGCCACCGAGGCGAGCCAACGTATCACCTTCCCTGACCAAATCTTTCATTCTGGCGGCAACATGGTAGAGCACATCATCTCCCGCATCGTGACCAAAAGTGTCATTTACTTGCTTGAAACCATCGAGATCAAGAAACAACACTGCCAAACGCTGCTTATAACGACGTGAGCGCTCCATCGCATTGAGTAATCGCTCTTTAAGCAACAAGCGATTGGGGATCTCTGTCAGGGGATCATAGTGAGCGATTTTTTCTAACTGTGATTCATGCTCTTTCAACGCTGAGATGTCAGAGAAGAGCGCGACAAAACGAATCTCATCCTCTCGTCTATCTTCTACCTTGCTGATGGTCACTAGATCGGGGCAAACCTCACCATCTTTACGCTTATTCCAAACTTCTCCCCGCCAGTAACCACGAGAAAGCAACATTTCCCAAAGATCATGATAGAAGTCTTCATCGTGCATACCGGACTTCAACAGTTTAAGCGTTTGTCCTTCAAGCTCAGATTTTTCATAGCCCGATATGTAGGTAAATGCCTGATTCACATCAACAATCCTGCCATTACTGTCGGTAATCACAATCCCTTCGTGAACGTATTTAAACACATTGGCCGCCAGCTCCAATTGGCTCTCTCGCGCTTTACTTTCACTGATATCGACATGGGTGCCAAACATCTCCAACGGTTGACCATCGTCATCCCACTGCGCGACACGGCCGCGATCGAGAACCCACACCCAATGGCCATCTTTGTGCTTCATTCTTACTTCGCACTCATAGATGTCTGTCTTACCGGAGAAGTAATCGGATAGGCGTCGTTGTGACAATGTTAAGTCAGTGGGATGAACGTATTTCATCCAGGTGTCAATCGAGACAGGCATCAGTTCTTCCAACTGATAACCTATGATTTCGGCCCAACGTGGGTTAAACCTCGCCGCACCGGTTTTGATGTTCCAATACCAAGTGCCCGCGTCAGTGCCTCGAATCACGTTCTCCAGACGCTCATGCTCTTCTTTCAACTTGTTTCGTGTCAGTGAAATCACCTTCAACATGTCATTGACCGTTTTGGTTAAAATGTTCAATTCTGTGTAAGGGGAAGGCGCCAACATATTGATAGGTAAGCCATCCTGATCTCGATGCTCAAGCGAATGGGCAATCCGATTTAGTGGATGAATCAAAATCCAGCGGATAAGAAACATGGCCAAAAACGCTTGGACCAACAAGAGCACCAACACGGTGGCGGTAATGTTCAGTAGCAAATAGCGCTTTTCCAGCACCAATAGCTCCCCACTCACATACACATCCACACGTCCGATCTGATTGCCTTCTTCATCGTGGATCTCTGAACTCTTTTGGTAGAGTGCCTGATTCAATAAGGTTTGTTGTTGTAAGTCTTCGCTTTGAAATTCACTCAGATGAGAAGAGGACCTTTTCACGTAGCCAGTGAGATAACTTTTTTGCCCTGTCAGCTCTGCCATTTGAAAGTTATCGACCAAGATAGCCAGCAATGCATCGTGATTCTCTGTGTTGATTTCGGTATAGAGCAGTTTGTCGTATTCGTTGATCTGGTAGGTGTCCACATACCCTGAAATCGTCGTACTTAGCCTCACGGCACTCTCTTCCGCTTGGCCACGTATCTCGCTTTCTACGTGCTCGCTGCGCAAGGAATAGTTGTAAACACCATAGCCAATGAAGACGATGGATGAGGTGATGATCATACTGATACTAAGAAAGAGCGTTAATGAACGCCGATGATGAAAAAGCGGCCACCTCACTGTCATTGCGCCCCTCCTTCGTGCCCAAGTACATTACGCTGAATGGTGCTGAGCAGGCTGTCTAGGTTTTGCGATGACACGGCCAGTACTTCCAGTTGTTGCTCTTTTGCCACCGTATGACCTAAAAGAAACTGATGCAGAGAGTTCATTGCTCTCTCCCCCATCAAAAAAGGTTGTTGCATGCCTGAGCCAACGAGCTGCTGAGAACGGATCATATCGATGAATTCTGGCTCAGCGTCAAAACAGATCAACAACACTTTGTCTCTTTGACCTAATGAATCAATCGCATCGAGTGCCGCTTGGTAGCGATCCGAGCCCTGCAACCAAATGGCGCGTATTTTGCGATGCTCACGCAACATCGTTTGGGTGAAAATAAAGGTCTCTTGGTAGCTGAAATCTTTTTGCTGTTTGATCGCCGCAATGCGCATGCCCTGTTGCTTGGCCGCCTCAATAAACCCTTCCGTTCGTTCAATGCCATTCTTGCGTTTTTGCGGAATGGCGACCACACCAACTTCACCATTTTGCCAGCCTTTCTCTTTCATGGCCGACGCCAGTATTTGAGCTAATTGAAAGGCGCCGGAAAAGTTATCCGACTCAATATAGCTGACAAAGGTGCCGCCTTCGGTGCCGATATCGCTAATGACCACTGGAATATTCGCTTGCTCCGCCATTTTGAGAATAGTGACCGCGGCCGAGGAATTGGTCGGCGATAAAATAATGCCATTCGGTTTGAGGGCGATGGCTTTGATGATGTTTTCCAACTCGGTTTTGGCGTCATTTTCTGCACTTAACACCACGGCTTCATAACCCAACTGTTTTGCTTCATTCTCAATGCCTCCCCACATGATTTGCCAAAATGGGATCCGCAGATCGGAAACCATATAAACAATCTGTTGGCTCGCACTGAGCCAAGGAGAAAAAAACAAAACAACACAAAAAGCGAGATGACGCATATCCATGTTTCCTCCGAGAAAACCGCTATAAACACGACATACTGCTGCTAAGTTAACTATATACGCTGACCAATATCGCTCCGCTTTTTTTGTTTACAATTTGACACACATCATAAAGCAATCAATTTCATATTCTTTTGAGCCAAATTTTTAAGCAAAAACACCCCATTTAGAGGTATTTTCCAAGCAAATAACCACATTAAATAGATGGATTTAAGAAAAAAGGGAAGGAGCTAGGTGCTAGGTGCTAGGTGCTAGGTGCTAGGTGCTAGGTGCTAGGTGCTAGGTGCTAGGTGCTAGGTAAGACGATAAAAAACCAAGACAAAAAGAAAAGCAGACAAATCGTGTTATCTGCTTCCATACTAACGATACGAGAATGATGACTAAATCGGCTCTCCCGCTTCATCTTCCTCCACAATATCGGTTTCCAACGCTGCCTCCGCCAACCAACGTTGGATTGGCGCACTCGCCAGCACCTTGTTCTGATAAAGCTGAGCGGTTTCCGAAAGCGGGATTTGATACGTTTCAAAACGAAGCGCCACCGGCGCGAACATCGCATCGGCAATTGACCATTCACCGAATAACCAAGCATGAGGATTCGCTTCCATCTGCTGCGACCAAATTTGATCAATGCGCGCAACGTCTTTCTGAGCTTGCGCTGAAAGCGTCACTTTGCGTTTTGCTCGGCAGTTCATCGGCAGCTCATTGCGCAGAGCTTGAAAACCCGAATGCATTTCACACGCAAGCGCACGTGCTTTGGCTTTTGAGGCGCGATCGTCAGGCCACGCTTTACCCGCCAGTTGCGTTTCATTGACGTACTCCAAAATGGCCAAAGAGTCCCATACCGTGCAAGGCCCATCCACCAGCGTCGGCACTTTCGCCGTTGGCGTAATGCCTTCCAACGTTTGATAAAACTCAGGAGTAAAAAGCACCAGTTTTTCCACTTCCACCTCAAGGTTGTAGGTGGCAAACACCACCCACGCTCTGAGCGACCAACTCGAGTAGTTTTGATTTCCTATATACAACTTCATCGTCATTCCCTGCCATTTCTGTTAAGTTCAATCGCAGATTAGGGCAACTTCCTTGCCACGACCAACGGATAGTTTTGATACAACCTATTTAAAAATACGATGGATTAGACTCAATATGGATATTGAAGCACTACGCAGTTTTCTTGCTTTTGTTGAGACGGGCAGTTTTACCCGCGCAGCCAAACAGATCAGCCGTACTCAGTCGGCTTTTAGCGCCCAGATGCGCAAGCTCGAAGAAGAAATAGGCGCAGAGCTGTTCATCAAAGAAGGGCGCTATTTAGTACTGAGCGACGCGGGCATTCGCCTCACTTCTCACGCACGTCAGCTTGTGTCGCAACATGATCAGACTCTCTCGGAGCTCAAACATTTTCAAGATAAACGCCCGCTGCGCTTGGGCTGCCCTGAAGATTACAACGAGAAAGTGCTCCCCAGTTTGATTGCCCTGCTCCATCAAGCGCAACCTACATGCTCTATCCAAGTGTTTAGTGAGCCTAGCATTGAGCTGAGAAGAAAGCTCGATGCGGGCGAGCTGGACTGCGCCATTTTAACTCGCGCACCAAACAGTGAAGAGGGCTATTGGCTCACCTCCGATCAAGGGGTGTGGATTGCCAGTCAAACCTTTTGTGTCGAAGCCCACTCCGCCCTACCGCTCGCTCTTTTTCAAGCGGATTGTAAGTACCACGCGGCGGCGATTGATGGCCTCACCAAACGCGGCCAAGCTTTCCAACTACTGGCTTGTTGCAATACCGCATCGGCACAGCGCGCTTTGGTGGAGCAAGGGCTTGCGATTGGTGCGATGGGCAAACTCAGCATGGGGGACAAAGTGAGGCTACTAAGGGATTTTCCACCACTACCTAAGGTAGACATCGTGTTGGCCGTGTCTGCAAAATCGCACCCATTGTTGAGCCAAACATGGCTGAAACAGCTTGAAAAACAGTTCTCTGACAAACTTCTTGCCTTTCGATAATCTCTCTATCACTCGATGACGATAGGCTTACATCTCAACATTAAGACAAAATCATGCAATTTTTTGATAGTTCTATCAGATAAATGCATGAGTTTTTCGAGCTACTCTACATCAACCAATCTACGCTACTCAAAACACGCTAAGGAACAAAAGCACTGACGCTTTGGCCATTCACATGAAAACAGAACTCGATATCTACCAAGTAGACGCCTTTGCCCGTGAAGCATTTAAAGGAAACCCCGCTGGTGTTTGTATTACAGAGAAACCGCTTGATGAACGTTTGATGCAGTTGATCGCTGCTGAAATGGCCGTCTCCGAAACCGCCTTCTTAAGCTTAGAAACCATGAATCTACGCTGGTTTACACCGAGAGCCGAAGTGGCACTGTGTGGACACGGCACACTAGCCACCGCCCATATCATGCAACAACAAGGGCTACTCAAAGCAGGCGAAGAGATCGCCTTTGATACCTTATCGGGTGAACTGAAAGTCAAGGTGAGCGCGAACAAAATTGAAATGGACTTTCCACAATCCCCCATCGATTTCTCCGTCAACATCGATGCCAATAAACTGGCTCACCTAGGCATTAAACCAGAGGAAGTCCTTTGTAGTGGTCAGTTTCAACAGAAAGATTTTATCGAAATCACCAGTGAAGAGGCACTTTTGGCCCTCTCTCCCAATTTTGATGCTCTTGCAACCTTGACTGGACGCGGCGTGGTTGTAACCGCGCGTTCCGATTCACCGATTTACGATTTTATCTCTCGCTATTTTGCGCCGTGGGTTGGTGTCAACGAGGATCCCGTGACCGGCTCAACTCACTGTGCCCTCGCGGGTTACTGGGGCAGTAAACTCGAGAAGGATTATCTTGCGGGCTATCAAGCGTCCGCTCGTGGTGGTCGCATCGAAATGGCTTTGCTTCCCTATCAACGCGTGAAACTGATCGGCACTGCGGTCACGACCCTCAAAGGCCAGCTGCTTATCTAGTCTTTGCGCCGTAAAGAGCGCTCTGTCAGTCGCTAAATCATTCAGCCACCTAGCGCTTGAAAAATTGGGTGGCTGAAAACTGACGAGCCCTGTCGATTTTGTTTGCCAGAATCGGCATACTGACTTCCCCCGAACTGATGGATATCTCTGTGGCTATTTCTTCTTCTGAGTATCACAAACTGAGCCAATGCATTACCGCATTGCACTCACCAAGTTTTAGCTCAACACTGATCGCAATGTTAGCGGAAGTGGTCGCGTTCGACTGCGCCATCATTTTAGGCCATCGTGACAACAAGCATCCCATTTACCTGTTTGACTCCATTCAGACACAACGAGAGTTGCTGTTTCAACGCTACTTGCTCCATTACTATCAACATGACCCACTCTACGACTCCGTGCTCGGTGCGGCGCAGCAAGGGGTTTTTCACCTTGCGCAGGTAATGAAAAAAGACACCAGCTCAACACTGGCGCCTCACGCCATCTACCAGCAAGAGTTTTACCAGCAAACCCAATGGCAAGACGAAGCGGCGATCATCATCACCCTTGATGAACAACGTGCCATCGCCATCTATTTAGGCGTTACGCAAGCAGATAACGCCTTCCAAACAGCGGACATCAACGCGCTGTCGCAGCGCTTTGACACCATCGCCGCCTTGTGCCGACAACATTGGCTCAACGCCGATTTGTTGCTGGCAGAACCCCAAACCGCACAACACGACGTAAGCCAGTGGGTACGCAAAGCAATTGGCGATTTTGGTCAACAGCAACTCAGCCAACGAGAGCAAGAAATTGCAGCACTACTCATCCAAGGGCTCGACTCTAAAGAAATTGCCCAGCAGCTCGGCATCACACTGGGTACCGTGAAAAACCATCGAAAACGCATCTATGCGCAGCTCAACGTCGCCTCGCTCAGCGAACTGTTTCAGTTGTTTCTCAATCATTTGATTGCTCTCAAAGCATAGTTTCCAGATCTCGCTAGCTTAATCACCGCTTTTATCCCTTTAGGGATATCGTCATGAGCTGGACTGTTCTTATACGCTGCCTGTCTAGATTTTGGAGGCAGCATGAATTCACAATTACTCTTTGATGACTTGGCCCAACGAGGGCTGATCGCGCAAACCACCGACCTTGAACAACTCATCGCGCTGTTTTGCCAACCACAAACACTCTACTGCGGTTTTGACCCCACCGCGGGCAGCTTACATATCGGTCATTTAGTGCCTTTGATTATGCTAAAACGCTTTCAAGATGCCGGGCATCAAGGCATCGCGCTCATCGGCGGTGCAACGGGCATGATTGGAGACCCAAGCTTTAAAGCCAGCGAAAGAAGCCTCAATAGCGCCGAAACGGTGGCGGCCTGGGTGAGCGCGTTGGCTGCGCAGATTCAACAGTTGATGACACCGCACCTCACTCAACCGCTCCTCATGGTGAATAATGCTGATTGGATGCAATCCATTGGCGTGATCGCGTTTTTCCGCGATATTGGCAAGCATTTTTCCGTCAATGCCATGATTCAGCGAGAATCGGTTAAACAGCGTTTGGCTCGCCCAGATCAAGGCATCTCTTTCACTGAGTTCAGCTATTCGCTGTTGCAATCTTACGACTTCGCTCAACTGAACCAAACGCACCAATGCGTATTGCAAATTGGCGGCAATGATCAGTGGGGCAACATCGTCAGCGGTATTGATTTAACTCGCCGCCTCAATGGCACTACCGTACATGGTTTAACTTTGCCTTTGATCACTAAATCCGATGGCACAAAGTTTGGCAAAACCGAGAGCGGAGCAATCTGGCTTGATGCGGCGAAAACCTCACCCTACATGTTTTATCAATTTTGGCTCAACAGCGATGATGCGGACGTGTATCGCTTCCTTCGCTACTACACCTTCCTCTCTGTCGAGCAGATTGAACACATTGAAACCTCTGATAAAGCGCAAGTAGGCAAACCAAGCGCACAGAGAATTCTCGCCGAAGAAATGACGCGATTTGTACATGGGCAAGCGGGGCTAGAGAGTGCGCAGCGTATATCAGAGGCGTTATTTAGCGGCCAACTCAACCAACTGAATTTGGCCGAGTTGCAACAACTAGAGCAAGATGGGTTACCTTGTACCCTACTGACGCATGTGAGTGATGTGATCACCTTGCTCTTGGAGACAGGCCTAGCGAGCTCAAAGCGTCAGGCTCGTGAATGGTTGGAAAATGGGGCGATTCGTATTAACGGCGAACGTTGGCATGAGCAGACCTTAGCGCAGACATTCGCTTTGTATGATCAATACTATATTGTGCAAAGGGGCAAAAAGCAGTTTGCGATGGTGAAACTCACTCAAAGGTAAGCCTTACTTAGGCATCACGAAGCCAGCTTTGTGCTGGCTTCATCAAGCACTCCTTCCATCACCAATCAATGGTTAGAGTTTGCCCTGTACGGCTACTTTCTAGCGCCAGTTCAATCAGGGCAATATTATTCAATGCCTCTTGCGCTGTGACAGGATTCGCCGCCCCAAGACGGATGGCATTCGCTACGCCAGTAAAATAGTGCTGGTAGCCCCCCAACTCGGTAGGCACCGTTTCCGCATCCGATTCACGATACATTCGGCCATAGTGCTCAGGCTCTTCACGCGACCAGCTTTCGTCTTTTGGCTGAACCCCTTGTTTCAAATAACCTTCCTGCGGATCCAAGCCATACTTTTCGTATTTCGCCAACGAGCCTAATACACGAAAACGTAAGTTAGGCTCTGGGCTGTATAAGTTGGAATGTAAATGCACCAAGTGGTCAGGGTAATGGAGAATCAAATTGTAGTAATCGATGGTTTGCCCTTGCGGGCGCATGATTCGACATTGCGCATTGATCGCTTGCGGCAAGCCAAACAGCGCGAGTGTTTGATCAAGCAAATGCGGCGCCAAGTCATACAAAATACCGCCTCCCTCTTGAGCCAGCTCACGCCAGCGCTGGCGAACTTCAGGACGGTAGCGGTCAAAATGCGACTCAAACAGTTTCACCTCGCCTAGCTGACCTGTTTCAATCAGCTTTTTCACCGTCAGGAAGTCACCATCCCAGCGTCTATTGTGAAAAACACTCAACACTAAGCCTTGTTGCTCAGCCAACTGAATAAGCGCTTCCCCATCTTCTTTGCGCGTCACAAATGGTTTTTCCACGATCACATGTTTACCCCGCTCCAGGGCATATTTTGCCAATGGGAAATGCACGTCATTTGGCGCAGTTATGATCACCAGTTCCGCATCACTTTGATCCAGCATTTGGTAAGCATCGCCATACCACTCTGCTTGCGGAAAATCGGCTAACACAGCCGCTTGCTGGCTGGAGCTTATCGCACACAAGGCTAACTCAGGTAAAGATTCGATAAATGGCAGATGGAAGGTTTTAGCGGAAAAACCGTAACCGATGAGGGCGGTTTTTACTGGGGAATAGGGCATGGAAGGTGCTCTCTTTTTAAATCCATGGAAGAACACACTTTATCGCGGCCTCACCACTTTTACGAACACTTTAACCGGATCAAGAAAGCTCCGAGCTCAAAAACTCGGAGCAGATGCGCTTACTTAAAGCTGACGCTCAAACCAACAAAGTGAATACGGCCTTCAAAGGCGCCACTTATACCCACATCTTGATTCGCTATTTTCCGCGGAGCAATATCCACTTCTCCTAGATCTGCATACTCGTAGTAAACATCGAGGACATAACTATCCCACTGCGTCGTAGCACCAACTGAGTAACGATATTGCTGACCAACGGGCAAATCGACCCACTGTTTGCTGGGATCATCTTGTGGTGAAGATTCGTACGAGAAACCGGCCTTTAAACGCCAATCGGCATTGAGCTGGTAATCCGTACCAATGGCTATCTTCCAGACATCCTCCCACTGGCGATCTATCGAGTTCAGCCCTAGAGGATTTGAATCTACACGGCCAAAATCAAACACTGTCTCATCCCATTCACTCCAGCGGTGTAATTGGATCGAAGCGAGTAACTTAAGCTTCGGATTCACTGCGTAGCTGCTACTCACATCCACAATCGCGGGCACAACCAGATCCGTGCCTACTGGAAGTGCACGTTGCCCACCACTGAGCTCAGTTGAAAACTCATGATTCACTTTGGAACGAAAACTTGCCCCCAAATTCCACCGCTCACTCACCCGATACATCACGCCAGCGTTGAAACCGTAGGCCCAATCAGAAGATTGCTCAAGCCGTCGAGCATTAGCCATGCCCATTTCCAAAGAAGCCCAACTGATTTGCGCGCCGATCCCCCAAGAAAGCTGGTCGGTCACTTTAAAACCGAGTGCAGGGTTGATTTGCACTGCCGCCAATGCAATATCCGTCATCAGTGCCGCACCTTGCCACTCAGAGCCGTAATCTAGGCTGGAGCCGCCCACCGTGCCCAACGCGATGCCAAAGTGCACGTCTTCGTTGAGTTGGCGAACATGAAACAGGCCAGCAGATGGCATCAAAGACGCCGCTTGCCCATCACCGACACCCGATTGATCGTGATAGTTCATTTGCAAGTCAAACGCCGTGACATTGACGGTTGTCAGTGTCTCGCCCATCCACGGCATGGTTGCTGGATTTGCCCACATTGCCGCCGCCGACTGCGTATACACACCATCCCCTGCGCCCGTAGTACCGGCGTTTGCGATGACCGCTTCTTGCAGAAAAATGCCACTGCCGATGGCGGGAAAAGGAGTAAAAAGAGAGACACTCAGCAGTGAAAATGTTAGCCAGTTGGAAGGGCGCAAAGTGCCACCTTCCTCCCTATTGTCGTGGTCACTCAAAACAGAAGAGAAGATATTTTTCATACTTAGATTCTTTTAAAAATAAACCTAATTTTACTTTGATGTACTTTCCATTTTGGAATAATGGTTATTCCTTTCCGCACCTTGACCTGAAATTATTTACTTTAAATTATATAGTTATCAACAAGTGATAGTGTAGAACACTGAATTTATCTTACAATAACCACACACGAAAAAACAAAATATTGGATATTATTATTGTTCAAAACAAGATAAGAAGAAGGCTATGAACAATTTAAATAACCTCCACGTATTCCTACTATTAATGCAAACTCGTTCGACACAACGTTGTGCAAAAAAATTAGGGCGTTCACAATCTTACGTTTCAAAAGTTTTGGCGCAGTTGAGGGAAGAGTTGGCCGATCCACTTTTTCTACGGGAAAGTACAGGGTTAGTGCCCACTGACTATGCAAACGTCATAGAACCTAAGATTCGTATCGCCTTAGAACAAATCGACTCTGCACTCGTTCCACAGCAGTTTGATCCTTCTCTGCTTGATAAAGTCACCTTACACATTGTTGAACCTTATTTGATTCAGATCGGCAAAGCACTCATTGAAGCTATTCGATCCGAGACCAAGGCCAAAATTGAAATTAGGCAATGGGGAGAACACAGCGAGTCTCTTATTCTAAATGAGAGTGTCGATATTGGCTTGCACATTATTAATGATAAGCCTCAAGCGTTCTATCAAAAAAGAATACATCCTGGTGCAGGATATTTTGAAGGCAATAAAGAAGGCGAGTATGTGAAATTTATTGTTTCAGGAGTAAACGAATACAGTGATCATTTTAAAATGCTCGAACCGGAGACGAATGTTGGCATTATTGTTGATAGCCACGCACTTATGATGCAGTTAATGGAAGATTGTTATACCTTGCGTTATGAACCGCATTTTTCTTCTACCAAACAGACACGATTGAATATTGATGTCGCACTCATTACGAAAGCCTCTCTTCGCCATGCGGCAAAACAAAAATGGCTCACTGATCTCATTATTTCAGTGGTGGAACACAATATTAAAACGCGCTGGAGCAATAAACATCACGCGTAATCACAAACCAATGCAAGCTCACGATTTAAACCTTTCATTTCCTCTTTTCAAACCGGATTGCAAACACATTGGTGAAACACAAAACAAGGCCACGCGCATTTAAGCTCATGGCCTTGATTTTAACCACCCACACTCGCTCATTGTTGCGAAAAACGAGGCACTTACATCGCCGACAAATAGGACTTATACGCTTTTAAGCGAACCGTTGCCGCGCCAATAATATCCATAAATCCAAGCAGTGGATGTGGTTTTTTGGCCGACACCCACCCCGCCCCAGTCGCGCCAATTGGCACGTTGTAACCAGCCGGTTCGATAAACTCAATAATAATGGTACGACCATGCGATCCCATATTGTTGCCAACGTGCTGACGAACATGCTGCGAGCCGTTGATCACCGAGACCGCCGCTTCTCCCGTCCCCGTCGTTACGCTATGAACTCGCCCACGGAAGATTTCTCCCGGATAGGCATCCACATAGAACTCAGCAAATTGGCCAATTTCAATCCCTCTAAAGGTCTGATCGGCAATACGCATTTCGACAAACTTCTTACTAGTGTCATACAGATGCATGTTACCTAAACGCGTACCACTGACGATGTTGGTGATCGACAGTTGGCCATCAAACGGCGCACGGATCTCACGGCGTTCATTTTGCCAAGTCGCGGTTGCCATTTGCGCTTCAATATTGAGGATTTGTGCATTAACCGAGGCGATTTTTGCTTCAGTGGATTCAATGCGCGTGCGCACATCATCTCGTTGAAATTCCTGCGCATAGTCGTGCAGTTTTTCAAGCCTCTGCAGGTTCTTTTCGTCATTTTCAATTTGATAAGTCAGCGCCAAAATCTCAGCTTGCGCCGCTTTTTTTTGCGCCAGCAAACCATTCATCTGCGATTCCGTATCTTCGGTACGCAGCGTGTAGATCAAATCGCCTTTTTTCACCATTTGGTTGTGATCGACAAACACCGCTTCCACTTCTTGTCCTATCAGTGGGCTGAGCACTGCATGAGGAGCTTTGACTGTGGTGCTATTGGTTAGATCCGCTGGAGACCAAAAACGGTGGGCAGTAAACAGAGCCAACGCCAACACCACACCAATACCAACAATGATCACGGCGTTTTTCAGCGTCCACTTCACCAAGCCTGTTTTCACCAACAGCCAGCAGATGAACACATAGGGCAGCATTATCTCTTTCATGCGTTATTCTCTGTTGATTTATTGTTTCGTACACCATTGCGGATGATGTTAGAGAGCTCTTTGGCCAACACATCCCAACGTGCAAAGGCAATAATGATCGCCAACACCCACCATGCTTTATCGACAAATAACCCGCACAGTGATAAAGCAAAGACCAATTGGGTGTGAGCACTCGACATTTCAGAGGCTCGATGAACCGCCACTTCGTGTAAACGCCAAAAAAGATAAACCACATAGATAAGGACGGCGACGGTGACAAAGAAAATGAATCCCATAAAGATCTCAGAATCCAACAGGCGCAATATGCTCGGATAGCCATGAGAAAAATAGCTTTCAGGCAAGTCTTTACCGTGAATGGCCCCCAATTTGGATAGCGCAAGTGACGAGCCGACTAACGTGCCAATCACCAGTAGGGCTTTAAAAATAAACCGTAGGATGCCCATAACAAACCTTGTTATTTTGATGCCTAGACCTTCCTTTGGCACTAGGGTTTCTGCAGAGGTAGACATGATGTAGAGCCTTGTTTTATTGGTCGTTTAAACTCAGCATTTTACAAAATCGTTCTAATCAATTGGGAATTGTCGCTATTCCATTCAGTGCCCACTTTTTGCACTTTTTTTGATTCAACGACGGGAATTAAGAAAAAATCCCTCAACCGAAGTTGAGGGATATGGGGTTAGCATTTCCTATGCTTTTTTATTCGGCATTGGAAGAATCTCAAACAAGCCATCAAACTCATCTAAACATTCCGACAATGCTTTTATCAGTCGGGCATCCCCTTTCAGGTTTGCCTTTCCTTCTTTCACTAGCTTATCTAACGTTGTTTTGCCTAGTACGATTTGCGTTAAGTCACTCTTACTGATGGATAGAGTCACATCCGTTTTTGGTAACTTATCTACTTGAATATTGGCCATATTCGCGTTGGACACTTCACCATAGTAATGCTCTTTCAGCTCAGGGTGTGACACACCAAAACGGAAATCCAAACCCGCTTGCTCTGCTTTTGTTGCATTGAGCTTCACCGCAACGAAATCAAGGAACATACCCGTTGGAGTATTGGCAATCACGTCTGCCGATGCCGCTTTGATTGACGGACGAATTTCTCCGGTTCTCAACTCAACAGCACCTTGCAGATAGGAGTTACGCCATGCCATGGTTTCCGACTGATAGCCTTGCTGTTCAAAGCTGTCTGCTAAGGCAAAACGGTATTGAATATTGTTCGGCTCACACTGAACTAAGTCGTTAAACAGTTGCGATGCTTGTTGATATTCACCTTTGCTAAAGTGGCTTTGGCCAGCTTTAAACAATCTCTCTGCACCCGCAGCTTCGACGTAAACACACGATTTATCCTGAGTCTCCAATGGATTGGTGTTCACTGGATTCATATCGTGATAACCAAGATACAAGTTCACTACCGCACGCGCATTGTGACTGTAGGAGCCATGGTAACCATTGGTGTGCCAAGTTTCTTTTTGCGTTTGAGGCACAATTTTCTCAATCTCACGACCCACATCGTGAATGGTCACGCCATGATTTGCTAAGCGCATTGACTGGTTATGGATAAAGCCATAGTTGTCGCGCTGCAATGTCATGTATTGTGAAATCTCATTCACCTCAGTGCTCGGATCATTCCACACTGGCGCTGAGTGCGCAGCGTGGATGTTGTCCACCAAACCGCTGTCGACAAAACGCAGTTTTAGCTCGGTGAGGTATTTGGTCCACGCTAGGGAATCGCGCACTTTCGCGCCGCGGAATGTGTAGATATTGTGCATGCCATCGTAAGTCAGCTCTGCGGTATTGAGAGAGCGATACTTAGGGACATAAAGCACGATTTCTGCTGGAGCTTCTGCGCCTGGCATATTGATCGCGAGGAAAGTTAAACCATCAATCGTGATCTCTTTTTCACGAGGTTGAATCTCTTGCGTTGGAGGAACAAGAGTAATCTCTCCTCGAGAGGTGCCTAAACCCAGTGCGTTGTCGACAATACCTTTTGGGTTATTACCCAACGTGGTGCCATATTGGTAGTTAGCACGACGCCCCATTGCGGTTCCGGCAATGATGTTTTCATCGGCCAACTCTTTGATGAAATCTTTCGGCGCATAGATAGGCGCATTTTTCACCATATCGCCGGAATCGAGAATGCCGCGAGAGCCGCCAAAGTGGTCAACATGCATGTGTGAATAGAACATGCCCATTATTTTGTGGCCGCCTTTCACTTTCGGTAGATGCTGTTTGGCAAATTCCCAAGACGCCGCTGACGCTTCTCGAGAAAGCAGTGGATCATGAATCACGTAGCCATTGTTGGTGCGGTAAATGGTCATATTCGAGAGGTCAGCACCACGAATTTGATACACCCCATCCGTCACTTCATACAAGCCGCCTGCCGTGTAGTTAAGCATGCCTTGACGCCAAATCGAAGGATTCACCGTGTCTGGCAGCTGTGCTACGTTCATTTCTGCCATGTAGTCAAAGCGCTGCTTTAACTCGCCAGCTTGGTGACTTCCGAACTCAGCAATGAGCCCACGCCCAGTGCGCTCAAATGCCGAAGTATCATGCCAAGGCAACTGCTTTGCCAATTCAGCATTGGCTTGTTTTGTGTGCGTCGTTGCTGGCTTGCCTTGATAGTTTTCTAAGCTGGCGTAGTCCGCCGATGCAGCAAAAGACACCATCAAAGCAAGGGTAAGGGTTGAGGGTACAAAGCGGATATTCATAACGTTATCTCTCTCAGTGCGTTGTTATGGGCATACTTTAGAAAAACAACACATAGAGATACATGCATGAATGTTTATTTGAAACATCACGAATCGCGATGTTTTAACGATTCACTCAATCAAGAAATTCCTCCATACCTCATCGCGCGCTTTAGCCCTTAGGCCAGACACGATCCAAATCTTCCGCATACAAAGAAATGGCTCTTTGATAACCCAGAATGGCTTGAGATTGTGTCGTCTCCACCAGTAGATTGAGTAGCAACGCGGTCGATTGATGATGTTTGCCCAAGTTATAAAGGCACATTGCGTAGAACGGCATCACTTCTCTTCGCTCAGGAAACTCCTGCAGCGTTTTCTCAAACCAGTTCTGTGCATCTTGATAGTCCCCTAAGCTTCTCAATGTACTGGCCAAACCAAACAGGGCTTCAAAGCGGTCATCTCCAGTCAAGTCACCTTGTATTGCCGCCAAATAGTGGGGCACCGCTTGTGATTCCAACCCTTGATTATCATAGCTCCAAGCAATATGGAGATGCGCTAGCGCTTTGTAGTGCGCGTCTTGAAGCAAGGTGGTTAATTGCGCCCGGCTTTGATCGTATTGCCCAGCTTTTCTCAATTGGATTGCGGATTGAATCACCTCATCCATGTGAACTCCCTATTGTTATGCTCATCTTTGTTGTGTTTTTGACTGATGACAGTGAAACGAACAGAGATCATTTTCCGCCTCCTCTCACTGTTGAGCCAAAACCTTCATTGACTCATCGCTAAAGTTCTATAAAACTTAGCTCAAAACATAACAAAACGCGATGTATTAAGGCTATGGATAACCCGATCGACTTCAACTTACTGAAAGTATTTGTCACCGTGTATCGCCACCGTTCGATCACCTTGGCGGCTGACGCCATGGGGTTAACCCAGCCAGGCGTCAGTGGCATTTTAAAACGCCTACAAGAGCAACTTGGCGTCACCCTGTTTACTCGGGATGGCCGTGGGATTGCCCCCACACACCATGCACATGAGTTGGCAAGACAAGTCGAGCCAGCACTCAGCCAAATTCACAATGCACTTGAAGGGTTGGAATCATTTGGCCCACAAACCCATCGCAAATTTATCATTTATGTCCCTGAGCCTTTGATGTTGGTGTTGTTACCAAAGCTGGAGCAAGACACCACCTTAGGCAATATCGAGATTGTACTGCATCCAATGCAGCACAGTTTGAGCGAGCAGCTCACCCATCTCAATCAACAGCAGGCCGATCTGGTGATTGATTTCGCTCATCACTCCGCTGCATCGTTTTTCTCAGAAAAATTAATGGAAGATGAAATCTGCGTCATCGCCAGAAAGGGGCATCCAAGGATTACTGGCAAACTATCGCCACTCGGTTACTACCAAGAAAAACACATCACACTCAAGTTACGTCGTGAGGATGTCTACCTGGCAGATTACTTTACTGAGGAACTGCTGAACGAACGCAAGGTCGCCGCCGAATGTGACTCGATGATGGTTCAGATGTCTTTGGTCGCCAGCAGCGATTGCATTGCCGTGGTAACAAAAAGTCTGGCCACACAGTTTGCCGATGTTCTTGGTTTACAAGTGATCGAGGCACCTTTGTCGGGACTGCCCATCACTTACCGTTTGATGGTACACAACCGAGAGAAAAACAGCCCTGCCAACCAATGGTTAAGAGAAACGTTGAAACATTACTTTCGCTCGCAGTAATTCAACCACCTCAGATGGATAGCGACAACCTATAAACCGCTGCCAATATTGAAATACAAGGCGCTCTCTTCATCACTAAACGCCACATCAATGCCAAGATGGAGGCCATAGCGTCTCGCTATCTGGTAGCGAAAGCCTGCGCCATACGCATGAACAGACGACGCCTCCTCTATGCTTGCTCGGCTTGACGCTTCTCCATAACCATAAAACGCCGATACTTTCCATCGTGAATCAATGTCATAACTGAGCTGTGTTTGCACCACCGCAACCTCATCCCCTTGGTATCGATAGGAAGAGACACCACGTAATGCAACGTATGGTTTAGCCGTTGGCGTGACTGCACTGTCACTGGAAAAGTTTTGGTAGTTACCCGCAAAAGCCAAGTTCCAATCATCATTCAGTGGCAGGTAGATCTCTCCATCCAAAGCAAACGAGCGATATTCCTGATCGCTGCCCAACGCATCGTCATACACCATGTATTGCGCGGTAAGTGAGTAGCCGCGAGTGGGATAAAACAAATTGTCGCGTTTGTCATAATCCGCCACGATGCCAAGACCAGAGGTCACCGACTCTTTTCCCAGCAGCCGCTCCAGTAGCTTATCCACCAGCGAATTTTCCGCCTCAATGCTGGACTTCGCCAACACCTGCTTTACGCCCAATAGCAGTGGAGTCTCTGCGACACGAAACTGTAACTGCTGCATTAAACCTGCGCCCGTTGTACTGGTTGCGATATGCACTGGCACATCGAATGGTGGCAGAGGTCCAATCGGCCCACCTGATAAATGTTGATAAATATCGAGGTTAGCTTGACCAAAACCTACGCCGCCCGTATAGCGAATTCGGTCTTCTCGCCATGAGTGACGATGCCCAGCAAAGACAAACCATGACCCATTCTCAGTGCCGGCTGCACCTGCCAAGGTAATCGCAGCGGGTACGAGTTGCGCACCACCATCGATGGCCGCCAAAGCGGCTTGTTTGCGCTTTTCTTTGGCTTCGTCATCTTCGTGCAAAAAGAGGCCTGCAACACCACCACCATAACCCAGCGCAGGCTCAGTTATCAGGATCGGTATGGGCAAAAAGCCCACTGCGTTTTCCGCAATATGATGCCCCATATCAAATCGACCATCCTGCTGGTCGAAAAACGAGGCATGCGCCATGTTCGAGGTGAGCATGCCTGCTAAAACAAGAAAGAGGGGGGAAGATTTATTGGTCATAACGTTTGTCTCATGGTGAGCAAAGGAGATTGATAGTTGCAATTTTTGCGCATCGAATGATGAGACTTTACGATCCACAGCCGATTTCGTTGAATCGCTTACGTAGGATCTCATCCTACGTAAGCAACAAGATGGAGGTTATTTGCGTGGGTTCTTTTGCTGATGATCACGAATGGCTTTCATGATCGAGGCTTTTACTTCTTTGACGTTTTTTGCATGAGGACACCAGAGCGAAATGGGCAACTTCACCCCCTCCAGCATCATATCAAGATAGAGGGGCGAAATGCCCTGAACGGCAAATTGCGGTTCTGACAACGCTTTAGGCAACCATGCCCACCCCAGCCCTTCTTTGATCATTTCGACCACAAGCGCCAATTGGTCAACTTGCTCATTATTGGCAGAGTAGAGAAATTTGTCGCCTAGCCCTTCATCAATCAACGATTTAAGTATTAACTGCCGGTCTGTTTGCAACGCGTTGGCCACGCTGCTTTTGTCCATCGTGTACAGCTTTCCGTTGGTTTGAACGTAAGGAAGAAACTCAACGTGCCCAGTAAAGGTTGAATCCATGCTGTGTATCGCCGTGCTGTCGTGAATATTCACCAAACCAAAATGAATGGAGCCATCCACAATGCCTTTTTTGATGCTCTCGCGATCTCGCACTAAACACTCAACACGCATTTCAGGGAAATCTCGTTCCAACTGTTTGCGAATGACATACAGTGCTTGATGAGGAATGAAACTTGGATAGGCAATCACCACACGCCCCAAGGTGCCATAGGAAAGACTTAACGCAACTTTATCAAACGCTCTCGCCTGTTCTATCACTTGCTTTGCATAATGGTAGAGAAGGTGGCCATCTTCCGTCGGTTCAACCGCGCGCCCGATGCGTTCAAAAAGGGTGACCGCCAATTGGTCTTCCAGATTGGTGATCACTTGGCCGATGGTGGTACGGTGTTTATTGAGTTTCACGGCGGCTTTACTGAAAGAGAGTTTCTCGTAAACAGTAACAAACGCCAACAACTGTTCTAGGCTAAAATTCATGCAATTCTCTGTGCATTGAGCAATGTCTATGAGTAATGGCTAAAAGATAGCACCATTTATCTCAGTATCACCAAATTAAACAATAAGATGTGCTGGCTTACACATTTATCTTGGTGACGGGGAAATCGAACGTTGGCTCCACAAACTCATACTGAGCACTCACCGTTTCTAATTCTAAACTGTGACTCTCTTGAGTCTGATCCAGCACTCCATATACCGCGTTATTGGTATGGCGCAACGCCGCCACGGGTGACATTTTTTTGACCAAGCAGGCGCAAAATATTGCCGTAATTAAATCTTCTACGCCAACAAGTTGCGACTCCATCTCCGTTTGTGGGCGTTGGCATAAATAGGTGACTTTGGCCGTGGTCAGCAACAGAGAGGAAGTCCCCTCACCAAAGAACTCAAGCTCCTTAACCAGCACCATTTTGGGGCCAAACTCTAACGCGGCTTGAGAGGCCAACACCGCTTCATCCAGCGTCTGAATCGGCATTCCAGTGTAGTGACTTAGCGCTTTCGCCCCCAGCACAATGACGTCGGCGTGCGCTAACAGATCCTGCTCCAGAGTCGTGCCCACCGTTGGCTCACACACATACCATGCTTGCGGGTTGCGTGATTTCACCAGTTCAACCACTTCACAAACCGCCCGACACTGTTCATCGTTCATCGCCTGGCCTGAGATGATCGCCTCACAGTTTGTCAGTTGCTCAAGATCGTCCAACCTTTTCACCAATTTTAATATGTCACAAGCTGAGAACGCTTCCTCGACACAGCCTTGCGAATAGTGGGTGTGGTTTGAGCGCTGAAGCGTGTGTATTGGCCACATTTCAATTCCCATGCGTTGCACCGGAAATACCGCAGAGCTGTTTCCTGCATGCCCAAAAACCGTGTGGGGCTGAATAGAAATAATGCCTTTCATAGTTACTTTTAAACCTAAACAACAGCAGAGGGATGGTGGGTCATGGCAGCCATGCTGCCGCCCGATCTCTTATGATGATTTGTCTGCCTCTACCTATTTTGGTAGAGGGGAAAGCGGGAAGTTGCCCGCCGTATAAAATGGAAACGAGTGGGTTATTGATACGCTTCAATGCGAGAGGCTTGAATCACATAACCGGTTTCGATGGCTTGATCACCATCTGACAGCGCAACCGAGGCGGAAGCAACATCCGCTTTGATCGCTCCTTTGACCCAAACCGGGGTGTACAAACTTTGCAGCTCATACCCTTGTGGAAATTCCACCAACACGGTTTGATTGGCTGGCGGTGGTGGCGTATGAATGCACGCCCCTGCAGTGGGCACCAAAATAAACTGAGTTCCTTTAAGACCTTCCATCTCTAAAGGCACCAAGTAACCACCGAGACGCATCTCATCGATCGCGAGATCGTGAATCACCGCGCTGGACGATTGTTTGCCCGTCACCAAGTGATCAATTTGCTCTCTCACGTTAAGCCCCAGCTTTTCCGCCAGTGCGATACGCTGAACATAACCATCGTGCTCTAATGGGCTAAGATTTCTCGTCCGCTGCGCCACTTCATAAAGATAGATCTCGGTAATCAATGCTTTATCGCTCGGTGAAATGGTTTCCTGTACCGTTTGTACAGGACGCAAAGCATCCCATGTTAGGGTTTCAGCGGCATTAACCAAAGGTGCGATAGACAGCGCGATCATTAACAGTAACGGTTTCATTGCAGAGCTCCCAAAGGCAGAAATGGACACAAAAAGGCAGGCGGAAATTCACATTGACAGCCACCCAGTGGCAGCGATAACGCTGGCCACTGGGTACGCTGTTTCGCGGATTAACGTTGGATGAGCGGATTAAAGCTGACCTAGGTTATCCATTAGCTGATAGAAGAAACCAATTGAGCGGCCATATTCTTCAACCAGAATTCGCTCGTTCACGCCATGGAAACCTTCAAACTCTTTTACACTTTCCAACTGCAGTGCCGTCATTGTGTAAACATCAGGTGCAAACGCACGCGCTTGGAAGTGTTTTGAATCCGAACCACCAATCACAAAGAATGGCGACACAATCAGATCATTCCCCCAAGTTTGACGAATGGTTTTTTCAAGCATTTTGTAACCCTCGCCATTAGGATCGGCAACGTTAGTCGCTGGTGTCGAAGCCGAAATATCACGTACGGTGATACGGTCATCGTTGATCGCTTTCTTCACGTGTTCGATGATCACTTCTGGCGTGTCACCAGGCATCGGTCTAAAGTTCACCACGGCGGTCGCTGCAGGTGGCAATACGTTATCTTTAATACCGGCATTAAACATGGTCACGGCGGTGGTGGTGTGCAGCATCGCGCGTGTCACTTGGTTTTGCGACATCACATCAAGGAATTTCTTCTCAAGATCACTAACGGAATCGTTGTTGCCATAGGCAACCGCTTTGTACATGGGTTGCTGTTCTTTTGGTAACTCAGGCCCCATGAATCGGTACTGGTAGCGCACTGCATCGTGAATTTTGTATGGGAATTGCGCCGCTTCTACTTTAGTCACTGCTTTCGCCAATGCCACGATGTTGGACTCGGTACCCGGTTGCGATGAGTGACCACCCACGCCATTGATGGCGATTTCTAAGCTGACAAAACCTTTTTGCGCAATGCCGATCAGCGCGGTGTTTTCACGAATACCAGGAAACACACCAGGAATCAAAGGGGCAGATTCATCAAGAACAAAAGCAATTTTTTCGTAACGCTGTTCGATGATATCGGCCGCGTGTTTTGCCCCTTCTGGGCCACCCACTTCTTCGTCATGACCAAAAACAAACAAAATTGTGCGCTCTGGCTGGAAACCTTCTTTGATCTTCATTTCCGCCGCTTCCAAAATCGCGTGGATTTGGTTCTTATCGTCTAAAGAACCACGGCCCCAGATATAACCGTCTTTAATCAAGCCAGAAAAAGGTTCCACTTCCCATTGGTCGCGTGATTCTTGTGCGATCGGCACAACGTCTTGGTGCGCCATGAAAATCGCAGGGGGTAGTGACGGATCTTTCCCTTCCCATGTGTAGATAAGGCTAAATGGGCGTGGCTCACCAACCAGTTCACGTTTTAAGGTTTTGTGCACCAATGGGTAAGATTGCTCAATAAACTTGTGGTAGCGATTGAAGGCATCTTCGTCAAAATCACTGCGATCTTGATTAGAAATGGTGGGAAATTGAACCGCTTGAGATAAACGCTGTGCCGCGCCTTCAAGATCCACTTTCACTTCTACTTGTTCAACGCCTTTCATTTGCATTGAGCTGAAGTCTTGATCGTTTACCGCCCAAGCGGAAACACTGGCACTGAGTGCCAAAGCAGAAGCGATACTGGTAAAGAGCTTTGATTGCTTTGTCATAACGAGATTCCTCGATTTAGTCAGAAACTGGTGGGTGAATGTCTTTTCGATGAGCTCAGTATCGTTAAAAAAAATCGCCTTAACCAATCGCTTTTGTAGGATACAACCCTACAAAAGGCGATCTTCCCTAGTAAAAGGTAGCCTGCTATTGGTAAGCTCCACGTTCTTTTCGCCTCATTTCTTTTCTTGTCCGTTTTCCACCCACCCCGTCCAACACGTTCTCGCGGCGTTTGATGGACGACACCCTACATATGCGAGTGTGGATTGTTCGCCATTACCTATAGCCTTGTCCTATTCAGCGACTGCCGAGAGGTTTTATGCTTCCTATCCCACATGAACTTGTCTGGGGAGAGATTTACTTCCCACCTTTACTGCTCGTTGTCGCGCTCGCCTATGGCTTAACCATGTTGGTAACGAGCGCGGTGGTGAAAACGGGCCTCTATCGCTATATCGCGCACCCCGCGATCGCGGAAATCAGCCTTGTCGTCATCTTCACTGGCCTTATTGGCCAATTTATTCACATCTTTTGAGGCCGCCCACTGTGTTTAAACGTTACTTTCTTACCCTATTACTTGTGCTGGGTGCTGGCACGGTACTCGCCAATTTTTATCGTGTTTATACCCAAAACCCTTGGACACGAGATGGCCGCGTTAATGCGCACATTGTCTCTATTACCCCGAGGGTGACAGGCCAAGTCACCAAAGTTCACCTCTCCGACAACAGTGAAGTGAAACAAGGCGATGTGATGTTTGAAATTGATGACAGCCTTTATCGTGTCGCTTACCACAAAGCCATCGCGTCTCAAGCGCAAGCCAAAGCCGCACTGGATAAAGCACTTAATGAAGAAAAACGCGCCAAAGCACTACAAAAACGCACGCCGGGCTCAGTGCCGATTTTGACTCTGAACAATCTTCACAATGCCGTTGAAGCGGCCAGTGCCAACTTCGATTTGATGAGCGCGATGGTGGAAGAGGCGAAGTTGAACTTGCAGTACACCAAGGTCTACGCGCCTACCGATGGCTTTATTACCAACTTTCACCTTCGCGTCGGCTCACAGGTGGTTGCGAACACACCAGTGGTGGCGTTAATTGATGCCAATAGCTTCTGGATTGAGGGCTACTTTAAAGAAACCGATCTTGAAGGGGTCGATCCGCACGATACCGCCTACGTGACACTGTTAAGCGATTCCAAACAAGTGCTGACTGGTGAAGTGAACAGCATTGGATACGGTGTGGCAAAACAAGATGGCGTAACGGGCAATGAGTTACTGCCGAACGTTAATCCGAATTTCCAGTGGATTCGCCTTGCGCAGCGCATCCCCGTCAAAATCACGCTAAAAACACGACCAGAAGGGTTTCAACTGCGTGTCGGCATGACAGCATCCATTAAAATCATCAAAGCGTCGTGAGGTCAGCCATGTTGAGCGCATCCACGAAAGAAGCGATCAAAGCAGCATTAGCGATTGTATTCGCGCTGTGCTTAGCCATGTGGTTCCAATGGGATAAACCCTACTGGGCCGCCATTGCCGTTGCGGTGATGGCGCTCAATGAAACCTTTGCCCATTCCCTGCAAAAGGGGCAGAACCGCATAATAGGTGCACTGATGGGCACGGGATACGCGCTGTTCTTAATTACGCTTTTTTCACAAGATCGCTTCTTGTTTATTGCTTTTTATACTCTTTTTCTTGCCGTTAGCCTCTTTATGGCCAGTGATGAAAAACGAGGCTATATCTTTGTGCAAGGTTACACCGTGTGCACCATCATCTGCTGCATGGGAGGTTTTGATAGCATTTATACCTTTCACTACATGATGTTACGGATTCAAGAAACGCTATTGGGCATCGTGGTGTTTATCCTTGTCTACAAACTGCTTTGGCCGGTAACGACACAAAGTAAGTTCACTCAGCACTATGCAACGCTGCACACCGCACTGAAGACAGCGGTCGAACAGGCACAGCAGGGCACACTTTCTGGTGATGAGATTTTGCCCTTGCAACAATCGGCAAAACAACTGCACCACCTATTGGAGCTACCAAACAGCGGCAGTTATGATTTGCAGTTCTATCAGCAAGAGTGGTTAGAGCGGTTGCGTGAGATTCTGGTCATCACCCACTTACTCGAAAGTGTCTGTAAAGATCGTCACAACCTCGCCCACTATTTGCCTGAAGTGGCGCGCCTACTCGCTCAGTTTGATGCCAAAACGCCCATCACTCCGCTGATTCCATCACCGCTTTTTGAGCGCGCTCAACGCCACCTACAGCACAAGCCTTTCTCCTATCCTCGCAGCGTAAAACAGCACATTAAGGATGATGGTTTGAAAGTGCTGCAAGGCGTTTCGATGTTTGTGACGGCCGTTTTGCTCTGGATTTATCTCCCCGTCCCCGGAGGATTTGTCTTCCCGATGATCGCCGGTATTTTTGCCACCAACATACCGCCCTTGCCACCCAGCGCGATCAAAGACGCCTTCTGGGGCACCATTGGGCTAGGCAGTTTCTATCTTGTTCAGTATGTGTTTCTTATGCCTTCTTTTTCGGAGCTATGGCAGTTGGCGAGTTTTTACTTTATCAATGTTGTCGCCATTTGGAAGGTGTTTGATACCGCTCGGCTGGGCATCTTTCGCGTTCTTGCTGTGAACTTATTGCTGGTGCTGTCTTCCAGTGCGCAAAACTTAACGCCCAGTTACAGTTTCAGTTTGCCCGCGATGATGGTTGTCTATGTGTTGCTTCTTTTGATGATTTCCTCGTTTTTTGCTGGCCTCTTCCACCCCAAAGCACGTTATCACTTACCCCACTGATTCCACCGCCGACCACTCCACACCGGGATGGTCGGCTTACGCTTAATTTTCTCCTCGCTTTTCTTCTCTCCTCAATTTTCTTGCTATCCGTTTTAGTTATTTCTCGCCCTTCCCTTCGGCTGAGAACGGACGAAATTTTTTGTGCGTCGACCGGATTTTCATTGAGAGTATGTGTTTAGGGAATCTCGCTTACAACGACAACCCACGCTGACTTCAACTTAGCTATCTCTTTGTTAATCAAAAAGTAATAGTGACATTTTTGTTTCTATTTCAACGATTCTCTCCAATTTAAATGAAGGATTGAATCCATCATATGCGATTAACTCGCCCTGTATTTTCCTCATAGTATGAGCACATCAAGACAACAACAGGAATCAACACAATGAACCATTTTAAGCGAGCAGTAATCACAACACTTATCGGCAGCACACTGGCCGCCGGAGCTTTCGCTGGCGACAACAAGCAAGCAGAAGATCTTGACGCATCCGACATGACTCGCGCTTATACCAACATGTATGTGGGAACCAGCAATAACGGTGACGTGAAAGCATCGGGCTCTCTCTCTTACCGTTATGACAATGGCATGGAGTCTATGGTCTCTTTAGAAGGCACCATGAACAAAGAAGGCAAATACAGTGATAGCCGCCTGCAATACTTCCATGTCTTCAGCATCAACAACGCGGTTACCCCTCGTGTTGCTGTTTCATTGGATGTGATTGATAACGAAACCGCGACGACCGCCGCCCTAGGTGCTATCTCTATTTTCCGTACTCCTATTGAGTCACTCACCTTCTTTGGCCGTGTTGGGGCGTTAACCGGTAAATATTCAGATGCTGCACTGAGCAACTTTGGCGTGACCGATAGCAACCTAGTTGGGGGGATGGGCGCTGCCTATGCCGTGTGGAAAACGGGGCAAGACGGTACCTTTTTGGCACTATACCCTGAGTTCACTTACCTCAGTGGTGACATCGAGTCGTCTACCGTAAAAACCACCTTTATGGCAGCAACACCACTGAGTGCAGATAGAACACGTTGGGGACAGATCAAGTTCGAGAACACCTACGGCAGCATGGAGTCCGATACCCGAACGGTCGATATCGACGAAACTCGCGTATGGTTTAACTACAAAGTTTATCTATAAGCCCATTGTTACTTTTTCATTTTTATTCTGTCCTAATTTTTATTCTGACCTAGATGTTATTTGGCCTGCGCACAACGCAGGCCTTTTTTGCATTTTACTCTGCTCACTCAGTGCCTCATAGCCAAGCCATGATGGATCTCATCCTCCAAACGCGATTATCGAGTTTGCTTCACGCCCATTACTCTGTGCTTATCCCAACCACTGTGCTGTCGCTTCGCCTATATACCCAAACTACTTGGAGTTGCAGGTAGGCGGCAAGTGAGGCCATCCCCATGAACATAGACAGACTATGTGATTGGGCCGGGCTGGCGTGCCAGTGAACGAGCGTCGCCAACACCGCTGCAGCTTCAAGTAGGAAGGGGATACCAAGCGATACCCTCGTTGAACACGGAGGTTCAACTTAGACGTAATCATCGTTTCTTCACAGAGGTGAAGCACGATTGAGGTGTAAAATGAAACAGGCTCAAACTCGTACGACTCCACTTATTTCACTCGCCTTTTTGGTTAGCGCGTTGTTCTCAGCTTCTTCTTTTGCCAGCGACTCTATTGCACAGAGCGACACAACAGCAGAGTATGCGCAAACAGCGTCAACTGGCTCACAAGTGTTTGCTCAATACGGCATTGACGAGAAGTTAATCAAACTAAGCCTCAGCTCGCTCACCGCGGGTGAACACCTTGTAGAGCAAACCACTCGCAGCATCAAAGTCGGCGATAGCGAGCGCGTTTCCCGAGTTTTTCTGGTCAAAGAAACCGACACCAAAGGGAATATTGATCTGCGCATCAAATACAATCCGTCTCAAGTGGATAAACGTGACGACGCGATCGATGAAATTGAACGCAACACGAAAACGGAATATCGCCTGCGCGACTACGTGCAAAGCTACGACCCAGCCACTGTGCAAGTGCAAACATTGGCGGATGAGACTGTGATCGTTAGCTTTAATTACTCGAAATACGGCCTCCCTCAAGACATTGCATACTTTCGCTTTATGAAGGTGGCCATTACGGTCAAAAACCGTGTGCCACAGAAAATGGTGATCACCAACGCGAAACCCTTTTCTTACGAGGGACATCAAATCGATTCGTACCAACAGACGATCCGCTTCGATCAGCTCGATAGCCTTTTCCCTTTAATGGGTGACATGGTTCGCCAAAAAGGCATCGATCTGCCGCTGCCATACGGTTTTTCTGTTGCCTACCGTCAGCAAGAAATGAACTTGCCTTTTACTGATTTCCACATCATGGGCGTTGGCTTAAATGCGCTGTTCGACCCGAAAGAATCCTTCGGCCATGTTAACGCCGAGAGTTTATCGCTT
The DNA here is from genome assembly GCF_002265885.1 of Vibrio sp. 03_296. NCBI lineage: Bacteria > Pseudomonadati > Pseudomonadota > Gammaproteobacteria > Vibrionales > Vibrionaceae > Vibrio > Vibrio sp. 03_296. The sequence continues at coordinate 17,861 of NZ_NPKW01000098.1, read as the reverse complement.
AGGGGAGACATCAACATTCTGCCGTTTTGGAATCTGTTCGGCATTATCGGTAAAGTGAACGTGGATGCCACCGTGGATGCACACTACACCGGCGCGCTAAAAGAGACACCTTTAGGTTTGCTGTGCCTGAAAGAACCAAAACTGTGTCAGCCAGGCAATGTGCATCTGCCTTTGCATCTTGAATACGATGTCATCGGCGCTGGTACAACCCTTTCGGTCGGTTATAAAGAGTTCTTTGCCTCACTCACTGGCACCTACACCACCACTCTCCTTAAAGGGAATGAGAATTGGGGCGATCCCATCATTACCATTCAGCCAATGTTGGGTTATCAACTGGTGGATTACCGAGCGCAGCTGTTTGTGGGAGCGGAGTACCAAGGTTTAAAACCAACCATCAGCGGTACCATTGATAGCGTAGAAATTGGTGGAAAACCGTTTGAGTACAACGTCGGCTTGGAAATGGAAGAGTGGGCCTATTTGATTGGTTTTAACAAACAGTTTGGCAAAAATTACAACCTGACTTTCCTTTACAATAAAGGTGAAACACGCAACTCAATGACCTTAAACTTCGGATACCGTTTCTAGGGTCGATGGATCCTAGAAACGGCTTTCACTTGCGGTCAAACTCAGCTTCGGCACTGGGCAAAAATATCCAGATCGCTTTGATAAACCTGAGTTTTCACATCCATAATGCCAAGCATTGAGTGGAACAGGTTGTCGTGAGAAAACGCGCCGTGTGTGGCTTCATTGGCTAAGCACTTTCTGTCTAGCCCTTTTTCCTTGGCAAAGCCGTTGGATGCCCAAAAAAGCATGGGCACTTTGGTTTGGTTTTCTGGCGCAAGCGCATACGGTATGCCGTGCAAGAAGAGCCCATCTTCACCCAATGATTCGCCGTGATCAGAGACATAAAACAGCGCTGTGTTGAACTGATTTTGCAGCGCTTTTAACTGTTCAATCGTCTGTGCAATCACGTAGTCGGTATACAAGATGGTGTTGTCGTAACTGTTAACGATCTGCTCGACACTGCAGTTTTCAATGTCAGCTCGAGGGCAATCTGGTTGAAACGCCGCCTGCTGCTCTGGGTAGCGTCGGAAATAAGTCGGCCCATGGCTGCCCATACCATGCAAAAATACCACTCGGTTTCCTTGCATGCCATCCACTCGTTGGGAGAAGTCTTCCAACATCGCCATGTCGTAGCAGGTATTGCCATCGCAGAAGGCATTTTTTGCGTTGCGATCCACCACCGATTTTTGAATGTTGTGCGCTACGCCTTTGTCACCGCCGTCATTTTCAAGCCACAATTGGTCAACGTTGGCGCGCTTGAGAATGTCGATGACGTTATCTTGATTATCCGCCACGCTCTTCGAATAGTTCGCGTGTTTCATTGCAGAAAACATGCAAGGCACCGATACCGCCGTTGCGGTTCCACACGACGAGACTTGGCTAAATGAGATCACATCCAGATCTTTAGTGTACGCGTTGGTTGCTCTCGGGTAACCGTTCAACTCAAAGTTATTTGAGCGCGCGGTTTCGCCAAGGATGAACACCATCAGCGTCGGCTTGGTTTTCGCTTGTTGTAACGCTTGTGACGACTGCTGCGCATCCTCACCCAACTTTTGGTATGCCATAGGCTGATAGAAGTACGTGCGGTGAACATACTTACCGATGCTGTAAACCAGTTGAGTGGGAATGATCTCTTGACGAAGGTAAGGGTTATTGCGCCCAACGGAGGCGTAATCTTGGTAGTAAAGCCCTGCAATCGCGACAATCACCGCCAGAGAAATCACCATCGAGACAAGTTTGCGGCCAACAAATCGCAGCCATGACCCACTTGAGCGAATCGGCATCACCGCCAATAGCACCGCAGGTAGTACGCCCATCAAACCGATCCACAGCACAGAATAGGCACTGAGATATGAGCTCGCCTCGGCAGAGTCCGTTTCAAGAATGTTGGCGATCATATCGGAATCAAACAAGGTGCCGTAGTTAAAGCCCGCATAACTCACCGCGGCTGAAACCAGCAGCAATACAACAAAAAAGGGCTTGGTGATCCAAGGCCAGCTAAACAGATTAAACAGCAAATTAAACGCTGCGAGAAAAAACAGCGGGATAGAAATAACAAAGCCGATCTTAACGCTGTCTAAGCCACTTAAGATCGAATGCAACGTGGCGTAAATCGGGATGTTAACCAAAAACGCAAAGTAGCTCGCCAACATCAATGTGATGCCAACGTACGAGAAATGGGTATTTTTTAAAATTCGCTGCATAACAACTAAACTCAATGTGAAACAAAACCAGCGCAGAGCATTTACAGCCCTGCGAATGTGCTGCTAAGGCAGCATCGATTTGAGATAATTTTTGCGATTCCATTTGCTCATAAAAATCACGGCCGAGACGTGAATTGCAACGGCCACTAAGGTTAGGTTGGCAAGCACTTCGTGCACTTCCTCTAACCACTCTTCTCCCCAGAAAAGATCGCTCTCGGTCAACCAACCACTGCCAGCAGTTGCGATAATCAAACCCCACAATAGCCAAATCATCACTGCGCCTGCGGGGTTATGACCAAGGTGCTTATCTTGTCTGTCGCTCACCACTTCTTTTAAATGCGTCAGCGCGGCTGAAACCGAAGGCAGAAAGCGAGTTAAACGTGCTGGTGACTCCACCACTAACCCCCAAGCAAAGCGAAGGCTCAAACTCAGCAGGATCAAATACCCCGCCCAGTGATGCCACTCGCTGCCCTCTTCCAAGACAAAAAAGTTGGCAAAAAACAGCACTGCCACAGTCCAATGGGTTGCTCGCACAACCCAATCCCATTTAAAGGTGTTAGTCATCCAACTCTTCCTTCACTTTGCGCATGTCGGTGGGATCAAAATAGATTTCGACGCGTTTGTTCTCTTTGGTGTGACCATACAACTCATAGCAACCGGTTTTGGTCTTTTTGAACACTTTGATTTTGTACCCCATCGCTTCCACTTGAGATTTGGCTTGCTCAAAGTTAATCCATTGCGATTCTGGTGCATTCGTGCACTGCGGATCGGCCAATGCACTGGTTGCGCTGCCCAATGAAATCAATGCGGTGGTGGTCAAGAGAAGTGTTTTTTTCATGATTGCGTCCTTGTGTGTGCTTTAACAAGGCGAATCATATCGAGCGAAACTTAAGATTGGCTTAAGAAATAAAATGAATGAATAACGAAGGCGAGATGACAAAGAGATCACGCCAGCAAACGCTTGATATGAATTGAGTCCAAACACCGCAATGGAAGCAGCGATCGCCAGCTCGAAATTATTGCCTGATAAGGTAGAAGCGAGCAATGGTATAAGCAGGCGGTGCTTTGAGTAGAATACGCTCCCGAATCAACATCTTGAAAAATGGCTCATTTTCTCAGCGAATCGGGGCATGATGCGCGTCTGAGTTCTATACTGAGAAAAATAACAATCATCGAATCCAGAGCAAACTGAATGCGCTATCTATTGTTCCTGTTTTGCATGTTGCTGAGTCCATTCAGCCCACAAGCTTCGCCCGTCACGACAATAACGCTGGCGTATGGAGACGTCGAATCCTTTCCCTTTCAAATGGGCAATGGCAACTTGGTTGTCGAACCGCCTGGTTTAGCCATCGATGTCATCGAACAAGCCGCCCGTATGCTCAACATCAAAATCAAATATGTCAGGGTTCCTGGTAAAAGAGTGTTAAGCCAGATCAAAACGAACCAAGTGGATGGAGGATTTATTTTTTCTTACAGTCAAGAGCGAGCTCAATACGCGCGCTATCCGATGAAAGATCAGCAAGCCGATCACACCTTGCGCATCGCCACACTAGACTACTATTTTTACAAGCTAAAAGAGCAACCGTTCACATGGGACGGTCTACAACTGAGCTCGATTGGAGACGTCCCCGTAGGGGCTCATACTGGTTTTTCCATTACAAAGAGACTGAAGGAGAGTAACGTCAATATCCTCGAAATCGGCAGCACAGAAAAGCTATTCGAGATGCTCGGCAAACGACGCTTAACCGCCATTGCTATTCAAAGCAACATTGCCAGCAGTTACATAAATGAACACCATCTTTCGACCGTTGAACGCGTTTCCCCACCAATATCGACTAAGGATTACTACCTTATTTTCAGCCATGAGTTTGCCAAAGAGAATCCGCAATTAGTGCAAAACATTTGGGAAATGATAGGGCTCATTCGGGATGATGTGATCGACACCAGCATAAAGAAATACTTAATAGGTGCTGAGTAAATATTCTGAGTTTTTCAAAATGAGAAGGAATGGTTATGTAAAAACCACCAGCCCTACCCAAAATAAGACTGGCGGTTTCTCTAAAACGAATGCGATCAGGCATCATTCCAATCGCGTTTACTTCACGACTTTCTGAACTTCTGGCATTTGGTAGTGTTTAAACGCTTCTACATCGGCACCGTAGGCTCGCATTAAGAAACTCCAGTTATCTTCTGTGGTTATAATGTGGTTTTTCACGCCTTTTACCCCATCACACGCACCAAAGTGCACGGTAAATGTATTGTCTTTGTTGAGCTTCACATTGCCCGTGTTAACGATGTTGCTTTGGTTCGACATCAAATACTTATCATGATTGTACGCAGTGATTGACCAGAAATACTTCACCTTAGGCTGCGGATAGGTCGCCACATAACATTCTGATGCTTTGACCCCTTTTAAAGCATAAGGAATGTACATAGCATATTGGTCTTCCGATAATCCCCAAGCACCAGCCGTCGCGTAGACAAAGCGCTCCCAATCTTTCACTTTGGTGACTTTGTCTGTCATTAAGCCAAAAGTGTCGTCCATTTTGTCGTATTCGGTCATCAGGCCAGCGCGTACTTTCAACAACGTCTCTTTGTCAAAACTTGGCACTGGATTACTTGAATACGCCGTCACATTCATCTTAGGTTGGAGCTGTTCAACGATGGTTTTGATATCCTCTTTGCTGCCATCCGTACCAACTCGAATGCCAATAGCAACATGAGAGCCCTCAAATTCTTCGCCAGTAAATCGGTAGGTACCACCGCCTTTAATTTGTGTCGACATATGCTCTTGGCTGACAATTTGCGCCGAAATATAGCGCTTGCCTGTGTCAGGCAGCTCAAGGGTAAAACCCTTGCTGGCATCAACAATGATCATGGAATAAATCACATCGTTGTTGGGTGAGACAACCCAGCGATCTTCCGCTGCAGCTAAACTGGTGAAGTGGAACCATTGGTTAATGCCATTTCGCGCCGCCATGCCAGCCATAAAGTTGAGTGATTCGGCTTCAATGAACTGCTCCGCCGTCATCCCCAGAGTGACCGGATTCACCGCCCAATCGCTGGAATCAATCGGTGGGATGGAATCAAAAGGCGCAGCAAACGCAGAAATAGAAAGAGTGGTGAGTACACAAGTGAGTAAGGTTTTCTTCATCGTAGGACCTGCCTTGTTGTTTTGCGTGTGATTGTTTTGTGTAATTGTTCAGCAAATTTACCCCAGACAACTTTACTTCCTGAAATGACTTATCTAACCTCCAGATATGATTATCAGGACTTACTAATACACTCTCACGCGCGCCTATGAAAGACATCGACTGGCATAAGATTGATTTAAATCTACTCAAAATTCTTCGGGTTCTCGCTGAAGAACAAAACACTCGTCTGGCAGCTGAACGCTTGTTTGTCGGGCAATCGGCGGTGAGCAAATCGCTAAGCAAACTACGAGAATTGTTTTACGATGAGCTGTTTACCCGTGAAAGGCATGGCCTGACACCAACGCCCTACTGCCTCTCTATCATGCCCAAAGTGAATAAACTGCTGGAGAGTTTTGAACTGCTACTCAATAAGCAAGAGCAGTTTGACCCTGCCAGCATTCATCGAGAGCTATGCATTGCCATTAATCCGTTGTTATACCGCGTGGTGATCCCGCGCCTTTATCCCATTTTAAGAAAAGAAGCGCCTAATGCCGTGTTTCGATTTATCAACTGGTCTTGGGATGCAGAAGTCAAGTTACTCAATGGTCAAATCGACATGGGGATTCACTTTTCGCCACTCGATACCTCTTCTCATATCCAGGCCATTAACCTCTGCCCTGTGGAGTTTCAATTGTGCTCTCGCCATGACGATCCTTTCGCCCAGCGGGGCTACACCATTAAACAACTCGCTAGCACTCCGTTAACGGTATTAGTTATGCCAAGCTATGCGAACAAGCTGAGTATTGCAGAGAAAATGATGGTATCTGCGGGATTGGAAGGAAAAGTCATCGCTCGATGTGATCAGCTCGATATGTGCTTATCGATCGTGAGTAGTGGCGATGCCGTGATGCCCGTTTGTTCATTGGTCCAACATATTTTGCCAGAAGAGTTGATACTCAGTCCGATCCCCAACGAAATCACTCTCCCCGATTATCACATTGCTTTGCATGCCACTCACCACAGCCAATCTTCAGATGTGGGGCAATGGTTACAACAACGTATTCGCCAAGTCATTCTTTCTCTCCATGCGCAAAAGGCTGATAAATGAAACAGTTGGATCTCAACTTACTGCGTACCTTTGTGGTGCTGTTAGAAAAAAAGAACACTCGTGTTGCCGCCGAAGCATTGGCGACCAGTCAATCGGCTGTGAGTAAATCTCTGAGCAAATTACGCCTCTATTTTGGTGATGAACTGTTTACCCGCGTTCATTCCGGTGTGGAGCCTACACCACGTGCGATCGAGTTGGGTAAGCAGGTGGGAACACTCCTTGCCATGCTGGACGAGGTAGTTACCGATACGCCTCATTTTGAACCGGCTCGGTTTGAGGGCAGTATCAGCATCGCGATGAATGGGTTTATTTCGAACTGGCTGGGTGCCAGCCTCTGCCACACCTTGTTGCAAGAAGCACCCAACGCGCAGGTAAACATCATCAATTGGGATCCAAATACACTCGATAAGATCAAAGAGGGTACGATTCATTGCGCAATCAACTATTCACCCATTGAATCGAGCAAGCAGTTTTCACAGCGGAAAATAGCCGAAGATCATTACGTCGGATTAGTGCGAAAAAGTCATCCACTGGCGGGAAAAACCATGACGATTGAACAATCCAGACAAGTCGCGTTTGCCAGCTTGGTGGTACCAGGTTGGAATGAGAACCAGCCTTACATCAACTACTACTTTGAGCAACATGGTATTACCGTCAACACTCAGGTTCGCAGCTCTTATCTACACATGCTGCTGGCTCTGCTCAACGAAAGTGACTTGGTTTTACCTTGTTCTTCGCTGCTGGCTGAACAACTCCGCGATCAATATGCTTGCGTCACGTTCCCGTTTCATACACCGACAGAGGTGTCACACGTCATGGTGGTGGAATCGCACAATAAACGCCGCCACCCAATGCAACTGTGGCTCAATAAAGTACTTGGCCGCACTATTGACGCACTGACCAGCCAAAAAGATTAAATGCACCAAAACTCAACACCTTTGGTGCCGAAAAACAAAAAGCTGCCTTCTAATCGGCAGCTTTTTAGCGTCATCGTCATTACTGCACTGGTTTTACCGAGATACCACGTAACGTCTGTAAATAATCAAGTGTTTCTTGCACATCACTCGGTTCGTAGAAACGGACAATAGCAGCCCAGTTCTTCATCACATCCAACGAGTATTTGGCTAACTCACCTCCGCAATTGAAAAACACGGATGAAGTGCCATCACCATTATCCTTCGTGTTCTCTCCCGCGATGTAGAACTTATCTTTGGCGATCCAACCATCTGGCCCATAAGTGGTGACCGACCAATAACCTCCCAGTTCGCGATTAAGCTTAGGTTGAGGAATACGCCATTCCTGACATTCGGGCGCCCCTTGTCCCGGTACCGCTTCTAAATATTGCGCTGTCGTCGGCATTAGCCCACCCCATCCGTACGCCGCAGCATAGCGGTAATCCTTATCGACCACATCATTCAAGGTTTGGCCAAAACCTTTCACCCCCTCGACTGTCACCTTCCCCGTCATCACGTTGTTGATCAGTTTTAGGCGATAATCCACCACATCTTGCTCAGTAAAACCTTTAGCAGGATAGGGTTTGGCGGAGTTTGCCGTAAACGAAAGCAGCTTTTGACGACGTTGAGTATCCGCTAAGTTGCCGTTGTCTTTGGTTCGCGCTAAAAGGTAAACGTAGTTTCCGCCTGAAAGATCATCGGGGGTGATGGTCACGGATTCCCCTCTGCGCACCACTTTATGGGTTAAGTGATTCTCGTCGATGATGTGGATAATCTGAAACTCATCGTTATTTTTGTCCGTCACACTGAACGTTGCGCCTTTGCTTACATCCACCACTGCGATGGAATAGACCACATCGCGGTTTGAACGGATCACCGTTTGGTTATCTTTGCTCACTGGTGCATCGTGAATCCACTGATTCACACCCACTTTATCGGTCACTTGGCGGAAATTCCAATCCGTTTCTGCTTGAACATAATTGTCCCAGTTTACGCCGTGGACCGCGCTCACATCTGCCTCTGTAATATAGGGATCTCGAGTGCTGTTAGTATCAGCAAAAGCCGCGTGGCTACCAAAAAACGCCGTCACCAGCGTTAGCGCTAAGAGTGTTCTTTTCATCTTCAATTACCTTAATTTGGTGATTTTTATTGGCAATGGAAAGTGTAGGGAAACCAGAGTGATGACAGAAATGAATAAATAGAATACGTATAATCCCAATTTGGAATTGAATGTAATCTACTATAGACAGCGCAAGGTATATTTGTTGGCAGGAACAGATTGAAGTCGTGTCTCTCCTTGCGCGAATGGCAAAGAGAGACACCTCGAGGTAAGCGATGAGAAATTGGCGACAATTTACTCGTCATCTTCCTCCAGTTTTTTGAGCTCTTTTTCTATCTTTTCTTCTTCCATTTCAAGCTTTTCGCGTTGATCTTTTAACGCTTGCTTTTTCTCTTTCAGCGCCTGTTTACGCGCTTCTTTGTCCTGCATTTTTTGCTCTTTCATCGCCATTTTTTCTTCTTTCTTGCCTTTTTCTTTGGCGGCTTGTTTCTGCTCTTGCTCTCGTTTTTTCAGGCACTCTTTGTCTTTCTTGTCACAGTGTTTTTGCATCATTTCTTCGGCATGTTGTTCCACTGCTTCCTTGCTGGGTTTGCCTTCCCCTGCCCAGTTCGGTTTCTCAGCCAACGCCAGTGGTGACGTTGCCAGCCCGATAACCAGAGTGATCAATAATGCTTTCATAGTCATAGTGAGTACTTCCTTTGTGGATACATTGATGAAAGCGTAGAAGAGACCAAGTAGAAATGACAGGTTCAAGATTGAAACCTGTGGCACAAACTCACAGCCAAACAAAAACCCCGTGGTCATGCGATACCACGGGGTTTTAATTTAATGCCTTATTAAACAGTTAAGCGTTTAGGCTGCCAGCTTTTCAAGCACACGCATCAGCATACGGATACGAGGTTCGATCGAGGCCAGCACTAGATACTCTTGATCGCTGTGGAAACCCGCGCCAATTGGGCCCAAACCATCAAGGGTAGGAACACCCAAAATCGCCGTGTTGTTCGCATCAGAGCCACCGCCCACCGCGTGCCAGTTCAGATCAATCGACAGCTCTTGCGCGGCGCTTTCCACCAACTGCATCAGACCTTCCGTCTGCTCGCTTGGCACCATAGACGGCTTGTACGCATCGCGCTCGATGGTGACACCGACGCCGTCCACAAAGGGTGTTTGCGCCATAGCATTGAGCTTGGTGTCTACATCATCGTATTCTGCGTTGTTCCAGAAACGTACGTCGACTACCGCTTGCGCGTGTTCCGGCACAATGTTGGCACCCGCACCACCAGATACTACACCCACGTTTAAGGTGGTGCCCGATTCAAAGTTGGTCATCGCATTGATTGCCATGATCCACTGCGCCATTTCGGTGATCGCGCTGCGGCCTTTTTCAGGATCGTTACCCGCATGGGCCGCAATGCCTTTGAAGTTGATCTTGTAACCCGCCATGCCTTTACGTGCTTTCACTAAGCCGCCATCGGCGCGGGCGGCTTCTGCCACCAGCACGTTTTTGGCCAGTTTGGCGACCGATTGAATCCATTCAACCGAATCGCCAGAGCCTGTTTCTTCGTCTGGGTTCATGCAAATGCAGATAGAAAGCTTATCCAGCACGGCTTGGTCCAAATTGCGCATCGCGTATACGATGTTGAGCAAGCCAGATTTCATGTCCGACACGCCTGGGCCGTACGCTTTCTCAGCGTCTTGCGACATCGGGCGCGCCGCGGCCGTCCCGACTGGGAACACCGTATCCATGTGACCAATCATCATCACATCGATCTGCGCGGCATCCGGTTGGTTGCGAATTTCAAGGCCGACACCGGCTTTACCGCAGTCAACACGCTTGATCTGCCAGCCCTTCATCGCTTGAAACTTTTGCTCAAACTGGCTGGCAATACATTCGATGCCTTCTAGGGTGTAGGTACCACAATCAACGTTGATCAGCGGTTTTAACTCTTCCAGATAATGCTCGAGAGAAAATTGCATATCTTACTCCTAGACAAACAGGTTCATGACCAGCATGGCGCCAAAGGCGTTCAATACTGAAATTGCGATCATCACTGGAATGTAACGGCCTTCAGTGCCGATAGGACCCAAAATACGGCCAACGTACTGAACTTGTGAGCCCATTAGGTAGATCGCTGGTGCCAAAATCGCAATGTGAGTGCCGTTAAGGATGCCTTGGTCAAACAAGCTGATCACCACACCCACTGCGCCGCCCATCGACATCCATGCGCCGATCAATACCGCCGCCGCTTCACCCGGCAAACCAAACACTGCCATGACGGGTGAGAATACGCTGCCCATCAAATCAAGTGTGCCCGTGATTTGCAGCGCTTTGATGATCACAAACGCCATCAGAACGTTAGGAACGGTCGAGGTGGTGGCAATAACCCAGCCTTTTTTCGCGCCTTCAACAAAAATGTCGGTCACAATTGGCTTCTTTGCTTTTACTTCACTCATTTTGCTGCCTCTTCTTTTAGCGTTTGTGGTTTGTCTTGATCCGCGTTGTCTTGTTTGTCTTCTTTACCTTCCGTTAGGTTTAGGTAGATGCGGAACAAGTTCGCGCCGACGATTTTGAAGACGAACATCACGGCAACCGCTAGGCCGATAGACGATGTTACTGCTGGTGAACCGTCTGCCATGGTGAGGGTGAAGAGCACCGCGCCAGAAGAGAAGAAGTTAACGATGGTGGCACCGGCAGTGAACTGGAACATGGTGAATACATCGGTTTCGCGCTTGGTCAGGTGGCCTTCGTCTTTCAACTGACGTGTCATCGCCGCACCCGCATCGGTACTTTGTAGAGAGGCGATCAATGCAAGACCTGTGTTACCTGGGATGTTCATCAATGGGCGTAGTAGCGGAGTCAGCAATTTGCGTGCTGCGTCCAATGCGCCGTAATGTTCAAGCACGTTGATCATACCCAATGCGAACATCACCGTTGGAATTAAGGTCAACGCGAAGATGAAACCATCACGCGCACCGCTACCGCCTGTACCACGGAAAGAGGTGGTCATGGCTTGTACGCCATCGGCCGTTTCGTTCACGCCGTACGCCACTTTACCGAACGCACCGTTTAGCGTTGTAAAGTCAAAAACGCCATACCACTGATTGGATTGCAGTAGGCCCGAGAAGAACACAACAGCGAACGCGAGAGCAATGTAGCTCCCAATCGTTACCTTGCGTTCTGTTTGAACAGGAGTTGTCATAAATTCACCTATGGTTGTGGAACTGAACGCATAGGATCTTGAACGTAGAAGACGGGTTACATACTGATCAGGGTCAACCCCCACGCCAAACGATTAAATAAGCCACTATTGAAATATTATTTTTTGATAACCATCACAATTAACATATTATATTAATTAATATCACAAATTAGGTTTTTTAATCTATTCACAATCAAGCGAATTGGAAACCAAATTCCCCACATTTCATAACAGTGCGCTAGCAATTTTTATGGATCTTTTGCGGCAAACGTCGCTTTTCTTTAGCGAGATAAAAGAGATTTGCAGCGATCATCGAACTTTCGCGCCGTCAGCACACCTTGTGCCATTGCTCAAACGCCGACATTCTCTCCTATACTCAAACAGAATTTATCCATCAAGGAGATAAACATGTACGGATTTAGCACTCAGTTTGCTGGCAGCTATGAACAAGCGATTACCAAAGTGACCGAAGAGCTCGCCAAAGAAGGCTTTGGTATTTTGACCGAAATCGATGTCAAAGCGACCTTAAAGAAAAAGATCGATGTGGATAGAAAACCTTATGTGATTCTCGGCGCTTGCAACCCTCACTTGGCCAATCAAGCCATCACCGCCGAGCCAGATATTGGCTTACTACTGCCGTGCAATGTGGTGGTGCGGGTGGAAGAAGACGACAGCGTGACGGTGGCGTTTATGGACCCGTCTGCGGTGCTCAGCATGGTGGATCAACCCGGCATCGAGGGGCTAGCCGGGCAAGTGAAAGAAAAACTGCAACGCGTTTGTGCCGGTTTGGCACAATAAGCCGCCACCGATAACGATGGCGGCATTGGGTTATTTTTCCGTTCTGCCGACAAAGGCGATCACCACTTTGTCATCCCCCAGCGTGCGAGAAAAAACGTACGCGCCTGTTTGTTCGATTTCTTTATGCACACCCGCGCCAATGGCAGGGTGTGTTTGACGAAACTGCCCTAACGTCTGCCAGTGGTTAAGCAAGCGTTGTTGTTCGTCAGACAGTGTCCAAACCATATCTGAACGGGTGCCTTGATGGAAATCATCGGCATATGGGCCAATATTGCGCCCCACTTCATCACCATAATAAATCTGCACCGCTCCTGGGCTGAGGAGCAATGCGTTCGCGGCGTTGCGCTGCACGGTATAGTCTTTAAAACGGCTAAAGAACAGCTCAGTATCGTGTGAGGACATGTAGCTCACTGGGTTGAAGTCACTTTGCTGCGCGATGGTGTTGGCGTAATCGCGATAGGTGTCAGCCATTTGGCTAAAACAGGCTGCGCCTTTATCGAGCTTCTTCTGCATATCAAAGTTGATCAGCGCGTCAAAACCGTCGTCAAAATAAGGGCTGCGGTAAGCAGAATGGCCCCACACTTCCCCCATCATCCAAAACGGCGCACCCGATTGACCATTGGCTTTGCGCCACGCATCGAGACTTTTCGTCGCTTCTTGTTTCAGACGCTTCCACACTTCGCCTTCTACGTGTTTGACCGTATCTACCCGATAACCATCAATGCCAAAGCGTTTCACCCAATCGGTTTGCCACTCAATCAAATAGTCGCTGACGGTGTAGTTGTCACGCGCCACCACACGCGTACCGGGGTTATCTAACAGCCACTGTGGCGGCGTCACCGCTTGGGTCGACTCGGTACGAAAATCAGGTAACCCAGCGAGAGACAAAGTAATGTCGCTGCTGCCCGGTTTTTGGTAACCCGGCAGCCCAGTGCGCACCCAATCTGCCCCCCACCACTGTGACCAGTTTTGGCTTTGATAATCGATCGCAGAGTGGTAACTATGCCAGTTTTCACCCTCTTTTGGCTGCCAATTGGCCCACTTTTCTGGCAAGTTCGCTTCTTTTGCCGTCACTTGCATCCCATCAAATTGCAGATCCGCCAGCGTTGAGTACCCTGAATGGTTGATGACCGCATCAAGCAAGATTTTGATGCCGCGCTTATGCGCTTCTTCCACCAATGTTTTCAAATCTTCATCGCGGCCAAAGTTTTCATCGATCTTGGTAAAATCACGCGTCCAATAGCCGTGGTAGGCATAAAATGGGAAAGAGCCGCTGTCGCCACCACCAACAAAACCATGCACTTGTTCCACAATCGGTGACAGCCAAATCGCATCCGTGCCGAGACTTTGAATGTAATCGAGCTTTTCAATCACGCCTTTAAGATCTCCGCCGTGGAAGGTGCCAATTTCCTCTTTGCCGTCCTTCTGACGACCATAACTTTGGTCATTACTGGAGTCGCCATTGTTAAAGCGATCCACCATTACGAAGTAAATATTCGCGTTGCGGTAATCGGATGGGCGCGCTTTTTTGTTTTGTTTAACCGGTTCCAATAGCACCAAACCGCCGGATTGCGCCGACGGCGTTAAGCTGACTTTACCCTGCTTAACGCTCACCACTTGGCCGCTATAGGCGTCACGCAGTGAGGTGCCCTCTTTGAAGCTGTCGCCCAGTTCAATCGTCACTTCTCCGCCTTGGTAGACTTCACAAGTCACCTGCGGCAGTGGGCGTTTGAACTCGGTTTTGGCGACCTTTTTCGCTTCACGTTTAAATGTCAGCGTGTGGGCGTTCGCGTCCAGTTCAAAGCTGTAGTCACCCGTAAAGCGAATTTTTAGCGGAAGTTCCGTCACTTTACCGCAGTTCAGCGCCATGGGTTGATTGAACTTGATCACCTGCGCATCGGGCGCTTGGCAATCGCCTTCCAACCCGGTGATTTTCAGTTGATAACTGTCTTTGACCAGCGACACCACTAATGGCTGCTCGGCACTGAGCGGAAAATCTCGGCTGTTGGTGGTGGTTGAAATGGTTAAATTCGGCTCGGCAATCGCCGCTGCCGAGCTAAGGAGCAAAGTTAGGGTTATGGCGTTCAGTTTCATCGTTCAATCCGTTGTTCACGCCTTACCCTCTCAAATCGCAACAGATGCTTAAACCAATAGATACTTAAAACTATGGCGCTTTAAAAGGGTAGACGTTTGATCGTTTTTATCACGCTCAGAATAAAACGACGGAATAACAAACACATCCTTCTCACTCCCTACGCCCTAAAACTTTGCCGAGGTCACAAATTCGCCGCTAGGGGCGTAGAAAAACGCCTGCAACCAGTGCAGGCGTGGCAAAGAAGAGCCAAATATCTTCGATTTCTAAAGCAAATATCTTCGATTTATGAAGATAGTGAAGGGAGCCAAATCAGGGGGGAATTAAGCGATAATGCCCGCAACTTCGCGTACTAGCTTCGCTAAATCGTCCCATTGCTCGTTGTCGATCAAATCACCCGGAACCATCCATGTGCCACCACACGCCAACACAGCAGGGATAGCAAGATAATCTTTGACGTTGCTTGGGCTAACGCCGCCCGTCGGCATAAATTTCACTGGGTAAACCGCCGTTAGCGCTTTCAGCATGTTCACGCCACCCGATGGCTCTGCAGGGAAGAATTTCAAGGTACGTAGGCCCATTTCCATCGCTTGCTCAACCAAACTTGGGTTGTTCACTCCCGGAACAATGGTCACGTTGCGCTGTTGGCAATATTTCACTGTGGTTGGGTTGAAACCTGGGCTGACGATAAAATCCACACCTGCGTCAATCGCTTCATCCACTTGTGCAGACGTCAGTACCGTACCCGCACCAATCAGCATTTCTGGGTACGCTTCGCGCATGTTTTTGATCGCCAACGCCGCATCTGCAGTGCGGAACGTCACTTCGGCACAAGGCAGGCCATTTTCAATCAGCACTTGCGCCAATTTTGCCGCTTTGTTGGCATCTTTGATGGCGATAACCGGAACCACTTTGATTTCAGCAAGCTGTTGATTTAAATCTTTCATTTGTTTGAATCCTTAAATAGTTGGCATCGCTTCGCGAGGAATAATCGCGCCACGATGTTGAATAACATGACCTGCAACAGTGTGACCAGCAAAAGCAGCTTGCTGACAATCACCACCCAGAATACGCTTTGCAAGATAGCCAGCACTGAATGAATCTCCTGCGGCTGTGGTGTCGATAACATGGTCAATTTTGAGTGGAGCAACCGCATGACGGCCCGCTTCTGTAACGACAAAACACGCATCCCCACCACGTTTGATGACGATTTCGCTCACGCCAAACCCCTTGGTGCGCTCAATTGCTTGATCTTCATGGCTATCGCCCCACAACAGCATCTCATCATCAAAGGTGAGAAACGCCATATCGGTGACTTGCAGAATTTGCTGGTAGAACGCTTGTGCTTCCGCCACGTTGTTCCACAGCGCAGGTCGGAAGTTGTTATCAAACGCGATTTTCACCCCATCGCTGCGGCAAAGCGCGAGCAGTTTGATCAGCGCTTCGCGGCAATCTTGCGACAATATCGCCAAGCTGATACCACTGAGATAAATCATTTGATGCTGACACAGCTCTTTCGCCAGCGTCAGGATGGCACGGTCACGCAGCCAGTATTTCGCCGCCGAATCGTTGCGCCAATAGAAGAAGCTACGCTCGCCATTGTCTGCTGTTTCGATGGCATAAATGCCTGGCAATTTGTCTTGAGAAAGGTACACCATATCCGTGTTGATACCTTCGTCTTGCCAAGCAGCAAGCATTTCTCGGCTAAATGGATCCTGTCCTAATCCCGTAACATAAGAGGTTGAAACACCGGATTGCTGGGTCAAACGGGAAAGGTAAACTGCGGTGTTGAGCGTATCCCCACCAAAACCTTGTTGTAGCGCGCCGTTGACCTTTTTCAGTTCAACCATGCATTCACCAATGATGGCAACGCGATTGATGTGATTCATAGGATGTCTCCTTAACGTAATTGCTGCTATTATTGCAGCAACAAAACTCAGAAACAATATTTTTAAAACGACGGTTCAATTAATCGTGAGCAAGATCCAACTCTGCGGTTTTGGCAGGTTCGAGTTCTGCTGCTCTCTGATAGCATCGCGCCACTAACCTTATTCACACACTCGCCAACGCGGCAGTAGACGAGCCATTAGCACTTCGTATCATGAACAACCCAACCGTTTCTCGCGCCATCTTTTTACTGGTGGCGGCCAATTTGCTTGCCTCACTTTCTGATGTGTCACTCAAAATTTTGAATGGCGAAGTGCCCACATTTCAATATGTGTTTATTCGCCAGTCCATCAGCCTTGTGCTGCTGTTGCCTTTCTGGCTTCGCATGGAAAAATCGCAGTGGAAAAAGGGCTGCGACTGGATCACCTTTTGGCGCGCGCAGCTGATCTTGCTCGGCAGCGCGTGCGCCATGATAGCGATCACCCATTTGCCACTAGCGACCGCCAATGCCATGTTCTACGTTGGCCCGCTGTTGGTATTGCCACTGGCCTTTGTCTTTTTGGGGGAACGCCCTGCCGTAGGGAAAATGGTTGCAACGCTATTGGGCTTTGTTGGTGTGCTGATTGTGCTGCGCCCCGAGCAGTTTCACTGGGCTGCCATCGTCGCGCTGGGCAGCGCGTTATCCATGGGGGTAGGCAATATTCTGATCCGCAAAGTGCCTGCCGAACAGTCGCTGATTTCGACACTTTTTTGGACGACCTTGATGACGCTGCCCTTTGCGTTTGCCCTCGCCTACTGGCAATGGAGTGCGATTCGCTTCGAACATATTTTATGGATTGTGGCGATCAATCTGTTTGTGCTCGCCTACCACGCTTTGGTGGTGAAGGCATTTCAGCAAGCCCCGGCAAGCCAGATCGCTCTGGCGGAATATTCTGGCTTGGCGTTTGTCACCTTCTTTGGGGTGATTTGGTTTGATGAAGTGCCAGACAGTTACACCGTTTTAGGCATTCTACTGATTATCGTGCCTATGATGCCCATCCGCTGGAAACATTGGCTTAAGGGCAAAAGGCGCCCAACGGTGAGTAGGGTTTAAACCCCGTTCTGTGAGGAGCGAGTTAGAGGGAAAGCTCTAACAAATAAGAATAGCTGTCGCGCAGCCGACAGCTTTATTCAGAGTTGAACAAGCCCGAGCCTCTTCTTTATATGTAAATTGTGTCTGATGAGTTTAGCGTCTAGATAAGATGTGACTTTTCTTGAAGCGAACGGTGTCATGATGTGAGGCCTGATAGCTTCACACCTTAAGTTGAACAGTCTGTTAAGCTCGATTCATAGGCGACCCTTCTGTCATGACTGTCTCCATTA
>NZ_NPKW01000979.1:0-872 GCF_002265885.1 Vibrio sp. 03_296 | reverse complement strand
TGGGCGAGTAGCTGGCCTTTTTCACTGTATCACCATCGTTCACAAGCAATTGTGTCAATCGCCCAGAAACGCGAAACGACAGCTCTGCTCTTTCCGCCGCTTGCACTACCCCGTTAAAMCTCAAGCGCGTATCCTGCTCGGTAGAGACACGCTCCACCAATGCAGGGCGAACCACTGGCGCTGCCACATGCTGAGCAACAGGCTCACTGCATCCCACCACCAGCAAACTGGCCGCCACAGCGCTTATGTAGCGTACGCTAAGGCATCGCCTTCTAAACTGACGACCAAATCGACTTCCAATTAGAGGATCAACCAACGACATTTCCACCTTCAAAAAGAAAAAAGTAAACTTTGGAGTTTATTTTATTGCAAATTAACAAAAAGGTAAACTCAAAAGTTTACTGAAAGGTGATATTTGTCCGTTATTTGAGATCCTAAATGCGCTATTTCTGTTTCTCCAGAATACAAAAAAAGCCGCAAAAGCGGCTTTTTTTGAACATTTCGCTGAGTGGCTACCTGTTTTTTTCATCCACGGATGCGATCGCCCTTCTTCCTTGGCGAAGACAATATTTTGAACACAACCACACGCCACAAGCTGAAATAAAATACCCAGTATTGGAATAGCAGAGAGAACGTGAAGAGAGTGACGCTTGACTTAACAAAGCATCAAACTGATGCACACTCGCGGTGATAATCTCTTGCTCGTGCTGATCTCGCCCTTTAGGAACTGGCTGCGTTTTACTCATCAATAGCGATTCACCAATTCGATTTTCTTCGGCATTGGCGTTTTTCTCAGGCTTATTTGCTCAATAAATCGGCATACCTCATTTCGATAACACCCTGCGGTTTCACTTGATCGAGCGAAGTCATTA
>NZ_NPKW01000978.1:0-767 GCF_002265885.1 Vibrio sp. 03_296 | reverse complement strand
TCAAAGTATTTTGAAAGACGCTATCGACGCGGTGATCAACGGCTACACCTTTTTCAAGTTCAAGCCAAATTCTGCGGTCAACCAAGCTCAACCAGAACTTTCAGACCGAGAAGCGGCCGTAATGAATTACCTTAAAGTAAACACATGAATAGCCAATATTTTGTCGATCAGCGATAAAACCATTAGTACCTACAAACGGCGATTGCTGAATAAATTCAATGTCGAAAACATCGTTGATTTAGCAAAACTCGTTTCACTATAAAAATAAAATGACAACCTTCAGCCGAGAAAGAAAATGAAAAAAAGTTTAAGCCTGGCCTTTTTATTTGACCACACTTTCTTTTTTATTCGTGTTTAATTGCACTGGCTATTTATGCCGTTTCCATAGAAGTAGAACGCTTTGATAGACAAGCAAGACCGTTTAGAAAGTATTAAAACGTATGTGGTAACCATGGCTTATTAACCCAATCCAACATCGATACCTCTGATAAAAGGATAGAAATAACATCATTCAATCCACTCAACGTTCGTTTGAAGACTATATCTACGCTGTTGACAATTCAGAGTTGGATTATTATGAGGCGGTTGCCTATAAAACCATGCATGAAACAAGAAACTATTTCTTGAGCTTGTTTAATAATAAAAATTCCGTTTTTATTACCGCTCTTACTCTGGTAAAAGTATCTGCTTGATCGACAAAGTCAACGGCTTCAAAGTCGATGCGCGCAAGTTTAGCGAAACTGGTGTAAAACACAGTTTGTCTGTAC